>DASRBN010000008.1 GCA_035653615.1 Ktedonobacteraceae bacterium
CGGGAGCGACGGCCTTTTGTCGCATCCGCGGTTATTTGTCGACGTTGCGCAAGCAGGGCGTGGATCTGCTTTCTGCTTTGGAGGCCACGTTGCGCGGTCATCCTGTCCTTCCTTCATTTCAGACTACCTGAGTAGTTACAAAAATTTAAGGGATATTGCTAATAATTAAGCATTTTATATGATGAATAAATCGGTGAAATTTGAAGAAGTCCGAGAGATAGGCTACACGCCCTCGATAACATCGGATGGCTCAGTATCCTCTTCGGCATCCAGTGGCACTTCCTCGTCACCGACGCGAGCGACCATCGATGGAACGGTACGGCTCTGAATGATGATGCCACGAATCAAGGAGAGGGAAGCCTGCGCGAGCTTCGGACGAAGCTGTTCCAGGCGTTCGCGGTAGAGCGCCAGCTGCTCGGCCTGCCTTCTTGCGCGTTTGAGGGCGGATTTTGAGCCAGGCATGTCATGCTGAGCGAAGCGAAGCATCTCCGCCTCAGACCCAGGCATGTCATGCTGAGCGAAGCGAAGCATCTCCGCCTCATTTTGCTGCCAGATATCGCGTGCATCCAGCACCTGGCCCACGGCTGCCTGTACCTGCTGCAAGAGGTCGATGGTCTGGTTGAGCAGCATCAGGAGATCGCCTTCGGCCAGATCGATGCGGCGCAACAGGCCGTTGAGGGACATGCCGCGCGACCAGGAGAGGGCCACACCATGAAAATCGGGGATGATGTTGGGGGTAATGCTGATGTGTGCCTGTTGCTCGATGTCATGGATGTTTTGCATGATGCGCCAGAGTTCGCGGCGTACCTGCACCAGGTGGGCATTCAAGACATTGCGATTGTTGAGGCGGCGGTCGTTGTCGAAGGTGAACCAGCTGCACACGTCGGCCAGTTCACCCGGCGAGAGTTCATCCAGCACACCGGCCACAATCATTTCGACGATGGCGAGTCCGGCCTGGTGGAAGATGCTGCGCAGCAAGCGCCCCTTGATTGTCAGCTGGTCATCCTGGTCGATATAATTGAGCGTGCGCAGGGTGAAGACGGTGCCGTCAAGCTCGGCGGCACCGGCGCGGCTCAATGGGTAAGCTCCAATCCTTTTGCGCCTTTTTTCCAGCGCTTCTATCGCGCCCTGGGAAGCGAGGCCTTTCTTTTTGCCCGCCTTCTTGCCCTTCTGCTGGCGCGCCTCCAATCGCTCAAGCCGCGTCATCTCGCGTTGCTCCCACAGGACGTAGCGTTGATATTCGCGCAGGCTCGAAGCGCAGATACGGCGCAGGTGTTTGATATCACCTGGACGCCACAGGTTGAGGACGGAGTTGTAGCGAATGACGAATGACGAGGTGACGGGCAGCAATTCGCCGGTGATGCGCTGGAACGAGTCCTCGAACGGCTCCCACGGCGAATAAGGGATCACGGCCGCTCCATGGACATCCATGCCGCGCCGCCCCGCACGTCCGGTCAGCTGGCGATATTCATTGGGAGTCAGCAGGCGCATTTCCTGGCCATCGAATTTACTGAGACTGCCAACGACAACCGCGCGGGCGGGCATATTGATGCCGAGAGCGAGGGTATCGGTGGCGAAGACGGCGCGCAGGTAGCCGCGGGCGAAAAGCGTCTCCACCAGCACCTTGAGTCCTGGCAGCAATCCAGCATGGTGAAAGGCCAGGCCGCGCGGCAAAATATCGGCCAGCGCGTGGACCTGCTGCAAGGTGCGGTCTTCTTTGGGCAGGTGCTCGAGCCAGATGTCGATCTCTTCTTTGATGCGCACCTGCTCCTCCGGCGTGGTAAAGAGATGCAGCGCGGCACCCATGGCGGCTTCTTCAACGACCTTACGCCCCGGCAGGAAGTAGAGGCAGGGCAAGAGATCAGCGTCGCGCAGGGCGGTGAGGACTTCGCCAGGCTCAGGCGTCTTATGCTCTACCGGGCGTCTGGGCCTGCGTTCGCCTTCTACCTTTGCCTCGTTACGATTCTCTGCTGTAATGTCGTTGCCATCTGCGTCGTTCGTAGCATCCTGGGAGCGCGAGGCCGATGAATCGACGGTGGGCGCGATGAATCGGCCCCTACGGCCCCGCCGGTAGTTCCATTCGTCTTCATCCTCTTCATCCTCTTCATCGTAGCCGAATTTGTAGCGTCGATTGCGACCCATGAGCATAGCGGCGCGTGCCTCACCGCCAACGTTGGGGAAGCGATTGACGCGATTGCCGGCGGCGTCCTGCACCAGGTACAGTTTGCCATCGAGGAAGTAATAGTGGTCCAGTGGCACGGCACGCTCTTCATGGACGACGAGGGAGACAGGACGATGTACGCGACTGATCCAATCGGCCAGGTCCTGGGCATTGCTGACGGTGGCGGAAAGCCCGACCAGCTGCACGTTGGGCGGCGAACAGATGATCGCCTCCTCCCACACGGGGCCGCGTTCGATATCGCTGAGGTAGTGCAGTTCATCGAAGACAATGTAGCCGACATCTCCCAGCGTGGAAGAGTTGCCGGCTTCCCCTTCCGCGAAACGGTCGCCGCCATCTTCCAGCAGCATGTTGCGATAGACCTCCGTCGTCATAATGACGATAGAGGCGCGGCTGTGTTCCACGATATCGCCGGTAACCAGGCCCACGGCATCCTGACCATACTGGGCGCGCAGGTCGCGAAACTTCTGATTGGAGAGCGCCTTGAGAGGGGTCGTATAGATGACACGCTGGTTCTGTTGCTGCGCGCGCCAGATAGCGTATTCGGCGATGAGTGTTTTGCCGGTACCGGTGGGCGCGGCAACCAGCACCGAACGGTTTTCCGCGAGATGGATAATGGCCTCTATTTGAAAAGGATCGAGGGGAAACGGGTAACGCGCCGCAAACGCTTCAATTTCCTGCTGAATCTCAGGCCCTATTCCTGCCTGTCCGTCCATGGTTTCTTTCATTTCACGTTTCTAACAGCTACAATCTTCATTGTTTTCATTGTAGCACCTTGCCTGCATATGGACAAGCCGCCGAATAGCACCTCCAGGGTGATAGATTACGCGATTCTACCCTTGGGGACGGTAAGGACGATGGCGGCATTGAGGGTTTCCATAGCCGAGCTCTGGCGGTTGGCCTGCGATCTATCAAATGGACCATCCCAGTGCAGCCCGAAATTGTTCGAGCTATCGCGGTTATACACGCAGATGGCGCTGGCATTCTTCAGGATAAAATCTCTATACGTCGTCTTTCCATCTACCGTATAGAGGTAATAAAGGTTTTCCATGAAGATGCCTTTAAATATAGCTCCATCATCGTCACAATCGCCGGTTGGCTCGCAGCCCTTTTCGTAGAGAATACCGTTGCCGTCGACGTTGGTGAGCATATTGGCGTCGGCGATCGCTTCGGCCCGGGATAAATAGGATACATCACCGCTAATCTTATACATGTCGGCCAGGCCGCCGAGGATAACGCCTTGATTATATGTCCAGGTATTCTCGCCATTGTTCTGGCAGCTCTTGCCATCTATTGCTAACCCGTCGTTGACCAGGTCCGAAGAGTTGGTCAGGCCGCTGCTTTTGAACCACTGCCATTCCCTGTTTGCCCAATCAATGTAGCTGGCATGGTAACGTCCTCCGCCTGCCACATCACCCGGCGTACGCTGGTGAAGGCGCGCGGCGATAGTGAGGAATAGTTCATTAGGGATGGCATTTTTGTAGGTCCTGGCCTTGTCCCACCAGAGGCCACCCCCGCACCTGGAGTCCCATCCGCCCGCCATATCCTTGAAGATAGACTTTGCCGTGTTGAGGTATTCACGGTTGCCTGTCAGATCATAGGCCTTGATCCAGGTGATGGCCCACCAGCCCTCGTCATCATAGTAGCCATTGAGAAAGCCGGTAAATTTATCGGCATTGAACGTTGTGGCGATATCATCTGTGTAGATAGTGGATGCGCGCGATGAGTAATCGATGACCGTCCCCAGGGCTACCGCCTGCTGCCACCAGAGCGTATCCAACCATCCTCCGCTGGTCACATTATACATGCTTTGTAATGCTACGATGCCGCTATCCGCGTAAGCACGATAGCTGCCATTGAGCGGATAGACCTGGTCCGTCATGCTGTCCATGATCAAGAGCCGGAGGCCGAAGATTGGGATGAGAAGGCACACAAATAGGAGGATTCTCTTGAAGGTATTCCAGAAATTGGCACTGCTTGCAGGCACACTCAATCCTTTCCAGGACTTACAGTCTGAATCTCTTCTGTTCAGAAGAACAGTATAACATATATTGATGTGATTTCGGGCAAGATGAGATAGTTGTACTGGTTGAAACCTTTTCGCAACGGTTCCGGTATTACATCAGAGAAGTCGGGAAGATGGATGAGGCCATGATTGCAACCCGATACATAACGATAGAATGGAGAGATTTGAGCATGTCTTGTCATTCCTGCGGAACGTTGCTCCCGTCGAACGCGAGGTTTTGCCCCAACTGCGGCGAGGTAAGCGAGCAGACTTCGCCCCAGGTGACGACAAGGGATTACCTGTCCTCCAGGCAGGGTTCCCCTACAGACCCTCTGGCACAGAGATCGTCTCGCCGCTTCTCAAGGGCTCTTGTCATCCTGATTCCTGTCCTTATACTTGTCCTGGTGGGGGCGGGCCTGCTTATTTACAATGCGAACGCTTCCTCTGTTCATCTCCAGCATACTGCGAGAACAGCACAGGCACCAGGCGCTGTCCCTACAGAGGTGGTAGGAAACCCATATACTCATACTGGAAAGCTGGCGTTTACCGATCCGCTGGCCGCCAACAACGGGAGCCAGCAATGGGACGTGAATAGGAATTGCGCATTTAAAGGCGGCGCATACCATGTAATTGCGCCGGACCCGCGCTTCTCCGACTACTGTACAGCCAACGCCACCAACTTCAGCAACTTCGCTTTCGAGGTTTCGATGAAGATCATCCAGGGAGATGCGGGTGGTATCCTCCTGCGCGTTGAGAACACGAATCCAAACCAGTTTTACGATTTCTATGTGGGACAGAATGGAACCTATGGATTTGAGGTTGTGAATGGCTCGAAATTCTCGGTCTTGAAAGGAGGGACAAGCCCGGCAATCCGCCAGGGCTTGAACGCGGTGAACGTTCTCGGAGTTGTCGCGCAAGGCAGCAGCATGACGCTCTACGTGAATCAGCAGCGTATAGCCAGCGTAACCGACCCAGGCTATCATTCGGGTCAAATAGGCGTCTACGCCGTCGTTTACAGCCATGCGACAGAAGTAGCTTTCAGCAATGCCAGGCTATGGACACTTTGAGGCAACACGCACCGGTAGGAGTGGGGGTTGTGGTGGACGTGGGGTGGGGGAGTTTACTCCGCCCTACTCGTTGGTTGCCGGTCTGCACGCTTCGAATTTTAGCTGGGAATACGATAGGGAATTCTTTTGTTTACATAAATGAAGAGCGATGAGCTCTACATTCGACATTACTTTCCAATCTTCTTATCCCCCATGAACCCTGACTTTGTAATCCCTGGTTCATGGCATTCCCTTTTCCAGAAGAGGATTACTGATTACAGAAAGGAGCGGGGCGAATGGGTAACCCTACTGCTTCGCCCTCGATACATACCTTATGACAAACACAGATGTAAGAAACCGGCGACTACTACAGCATGCCGATTCATCCAGCACAGAGTACGCCGGCGGGCGACCACAAGGATACGCCCCTATCACAGAACCTTACACTCGTACTCAAGATGTTGAGCGAAGCGATCTTGAAACGCTTGAAAACCAGAACGCTGCTGCTCGCGAGCAGCAGGCGGTTCCCGATTCACAGAATGCATTCTTTGGATCCGGCGTACTGGACATCGTATCTGATGGGTTTGGCTTCCTGCGCGCGGAACGGTTCTTGCCGGGGCCAATGGATGTCTACGTCTCCGCGTCGCAAATCCGGCGCTTCAATTTGCGCCAGGGTGACCTGGTTGCAGGCCAGATTCGACCCCCCAAAGATCGCGAACAATTCGCAGGCTTGCTGCGAGTGGAGGCAGTCAATGGGCTTGATCCTGAAGTGACGCGGAATCGCCCCCACTTCGATAGCTTGACGCCCATTTTTCCACGCGAGCAGTTTGATCTGGAGACAACTCCCGGCAATTTGTCGGGCCGCCTGATCAACCTGGTTGCTCCGATTGGCCGCGGGCAGCGTGGATTGATCGTTTCTCCTCCTAAGGCCGGCAAAACCATGCTGCTCAAATCCATCGCCAATTCCATCACCCAGAATCATCCCGATGTCTACCTGCTGGTAGCCCTGATCGGTGAGCGGCCAGAAGAGGTTACCGACCTGAAGCGCTCCGTACAGGGAGAGGTGGTCAGTTCCACTTTCGATGAGCCGACCGAGGCGCATACACGCCTGGCCGAGATGGTACTGGAGCATGCCAAACGCCTGGTGGAATCAGGACTGGACGTAGTGGTATTGCTGGATAGCCTGACGCGCCTGAGCCGGGCTTATAACCTGGCAGTGGAACCGAGCGGGCGCAGTTTATCCGGTGGTCTTGATCCCGCCGCGCTGGTATTGCCGAAACACTTCTTCGGCGCCGCACGCAAGATCGAGGAGGGCGGTAGCCTGACGATTATCGCGACCGCGCTGGTAGATACGGGCAGCCGCATGGATGATGTAATCTACGAGGAGTTTAAGGGCACCGGCAACATGGAACTGGTGCTGAACCGCAAACTGGCCGAGCGGCGCATCTTCCCCGCTATCGACATCTCGCTTTCCGGCACGCGCCGCGAGGAGCTGCTCTACGACGACCAGACATACCGGGCCGTCATCACCATGCGTCGTATGTTCTCCACGCTGAGCGAGCAACGAGGGTTGGAGGCAATGGAAGCATTCCTGCAACAGATGTCCAAAACCAGGAACAACGTCGAGTTCCTGGCAACGCTCAAGAAGGGCATGGCATAATAAACAAATAAGAAAGTTCAAGACTGGCAAGATAGTGTTTAGGGCGACCGCCAGGGTAGGCGCGCCCCCTGGCGGTTGCCCTAAACAAGGAGAACATCAATGCGGCCTATCGAGCAGCGAGCGGCACAGGCATATCGCGAGCAGTTTGGCGAAGAGCCGGTGTTGATTGCGAGCGCGCCGGGGCGGATCAATCTGATCGGAGAGCATACCGATTATAATGAAGGGTTTGTGCTGCCGTGCGCGGTAAGCCGGCGCGTAGCCGTGGCCATTGGACTCCTACGGGTAGGGGCCGATTTATCGCGCCCAGCGCCGATTCATCAGCCCGGTGAGACATGGCTCTATTCGACGGATTTTCAGGAGCTTCGCGCGCTTACAGAACAAAAGGTGGGATCCTGGGCCGACTACCCGAGCGGCGTGGTATGGGCATTGAAGGAGCAAGGCCATGCTATCCCGGCATTTCAGGGCGCATTTGCCGGCGATGTGCCGCTGGGAAGTGGGCTTTCTTCCTCCGCGGCGATAGAGGCCGCAACCGCGCTGGCACTCGCCGCGTACTTCCATCTCGATATTTCACGCAAAGACCTGGCGGTACTCTGCCGCCGAGCCGAAAATGCTTTTGTGGGCGTCAATAGCGGCATTATGGATCAATATGCCTCGCTGCTGTGCAGGGAAGGGATGGCGCTGCTAATCGATTGCCGCTCGCTTGAAGCGCAGCAGGTCCCTCTAGACCTGGCAAGCGCCGGTTTGACGCTCCTCGTCTGTGATACGCGAGTTTCACGCAAGCTGGGGGACACGGGATATAATGCCAGGCGCAAAGTAGCTGAACAGGCGGCATCAACGCTGGGCGTAAAACAGTTGCGAGACGCAAAGGTGTCAGACCTGGACAGGCTCGCGGGCGAGGAGTTGCGGCGCGCCCGGCACGTGGTTACCGAAAATGAACGCGTGTTGCAGGCTGTTGAGGCTTTGCGGCGACAAGATTTTACGCGCTTCGGTGAATTGATGTACGAGTCACATCGTTCCATGCGCGATGATTACGAAATTTCGACGCCGGAACTGGATACGTTCGTGGAACTGGCAGCGCGGGCCGGCGCGCTGGGGGCGAGGCTAACGGGAGCGGGCTTCGGCGGCAGCGCGATTGCTTTGATGAAGCAGGCCGACGTGGAAGGGCTGAAATCAACGGCGCTGCGCCATTTCGAGCGGCGAGGGTTTAAATTGCCGGTGTTCCACGTATTTTCGCCTGCCGCGGGAGCCGGGGTCGTTTTGAACGCCAAAAAGGCGGAATGATTGAATAGCGTTGGAAAAAATTTGGCAACCTATGGCATCGCAGCAGCCTGCGACTGCTCCTGTTCTCCCAGAATCTCAGTCTTAGCACTGATTTTGAAATTGAACAGAGTTACAAGCACAAATCCCCCTGCCAGGACATAGACGGCTCCTTGCGTATTAAGCACCGTCACAACGCCAATGTGATCGCCTAAAAAGCCGGCCAGGACCGTACCAAGCAGCATAAATAACGCGCCAGTCGTGCCAAGAGCGCCGAAGATGCGCCCCCGGTACTCGTCTGTGACAGCAGTCTGCAGCAGCGTATATGCGCTGGTCAATGTGCCTACGCCCGGCACCCCTACCAGTACAAAAAGGATCACGGCCAGGGTAAAACCTGGAAAGAAAGCAGGGTAGTTGAATATCACAAGATCAATCAAACCGAACAGAATCCCACTTATTCCCAGCAGGCGAGATGGAGTTATGATCTTAATAACATATCCCACAAGCATTGAACCAATCAGGCCACCTACCGCTTGCGCTCCCATCAGCTCGCCAAGTTGCAGCGCACCTCCATGCAGTATTCTATACACAAAAACCACGAACAAGATTCCGAAAACACCCTCGCCCAGCGATGTTACCGCGAACAGCACGAACATAATGGAAACCACTCGCTCTCTCTTCACCAGTCCCAGACCCTCCAACCATTCGCGCCAGACAGCTACCAGTGGATGCAGACTATTCGCAGGAGTAGATATTCCTGTACTCTCTTCTTCTGAAGCCCTCGACTGCACCGCGATGAGGGCGATCATACCACCGGCAATCAGAAAGGAGGCTGCATCCGCGAGAGTTATAGCAGGCAGGCCAGACAGACCGGCTACGATACCGCCGAGGGGTGGGCCAATCAGTCGCGCAATGTTCTTATTCAGTGAATTGAGAGAATTGGCAGGCCCCACGTGCTCTTCGCCTACAAGCAACGGCAAAAGTGCGCTTTCAGCGGGAGTAAAAAACTGTGTGAGCACAGATTCGACGAACGCAACTATGTATACCACCCATAACCAGGCGGTTGAATGTACCAGGAGCAGAGGCAGCAGACCAAGGGCCAGCAGCAGATTGGAAATCACCATAGTGCGTTTGCGATCCCAGCGATCCACAAACACCCCTGCCACTGAACCAAGCAGCAAGCTGGGAATCATTTCCGCGATGAACATCGTGCCGGTAGCCAGGGCAGAGCCGGTCAGCTTATACACGTAAATCGGTAAGGCGATGAACAGCATCCAATCGCCAATCATGGAAATCAACCCGGCAGACCAGAGTAGCGAGAAGTTACGCTGTCGTAAGACGGCAAGCATGCTGGTTTTCTCCTCATTTTTTATTCAATAACATCATGTACGTAGTAATTTTTGCCATTTATATGTTATTTTTAACATATTTCTTCAAAATTTGTCAATACCATAACATAAAGTGCCATATGATTTACAAAAATTGCCAAATCGGCTTTCGACCTTCTAAGTTTGAAAGATGTGAGTGATTTCACCGCAAAAACGTGATTCATTTTCTTGCTTTCAACCTCAATTTCATGCATAATTGTAGATGAGGTGGAAAATAGCTTAGAGATTTAAACGTTATCCGCTAGCGTATTTATGTTCTAATCTATGATCGAGGATGAAGATACCAGATATGGGGAAGAGGATCGTGGGCATCAGGGGAGGAATTCTGCGAGTCTCAGTGAATGTAGGGACCGATCAATCGGCCCCGCTCGACAGAAAAGAGGGCCGCGATATGGACCGTACGGGAAATCAACTGGGTAACTATCGCCTGGTTCGCCTGCTGGGAAAAGGCGGCTTTGCCGACGTTTACCTCGGCGAGCACGTGTATCTCCAGACACAGGCTGCGATAAAGATATTGCACGCGCAGCTTACTCCTGATACGATGAGCAGCTTTCTTTCCGAGGCCCGCACCATTGCTCGCCTGATGCACCCGCATATTGTGCGCGTATTGGACTTCGGCGTAGATAGCGGTACACCATTTCTCGTGATGGAGTATGCACCCAACGGAACGCTGCGCCAGCGCCACCCGCGCGGCACACGCCTTCCCTTGTCCACCGTCGTCTCCTACACCAAACAGATCGCCGCCGCGCTGCAATACGCGCATGATCAACGGCTGATTCACCGTGACGTGAAACCCGAAAATATGCTCGTGGCACAGAATAATGCGGTAGTGCTCAGCGATTTCGGCATCGCTACCATCTCCCAGACCTCGCGCTCCGTGCCAACGCTGGATATTTCGGGTACCATCTCCTACATGGCGCCGGAGCAGATCAATGGGAAACCACGACCGGCCAGCGATCAATACTCACTCGGCGTTATCGTCTACGAATGGCTGGCCGGCGCATGTCCATTCAAGGGCTCTTTCACCGAAATAGCGACGCAGCACATGTTTACGGCTCCGCCATCGTTGCGTGCCGCCTCTCCGCTGCTCTCTCCTGATGTCGAGCGCGTGGTGATGGTGGCGCTCTCTAAAGACCCGGAGCAGCGTTTTGCGCGGGTTGAGGCATTCGCTTTCGCCTTAGAGCAGGCCAGCCAGCAAGAGTTACCAACGCTTCCAGGCTCCAATCCATTCCTGTTTGTACCATCAGTACCACCCACCATTCTTGCGGCGCCCGTCCGAGAACCCGCGCCTCCCATCGCCCCGGTCAATTCAGGGCCGCCCTATATATCCCAGACTGACCCAACCACTCCCATACCGGATGTGTACCAGTCACATATCCTACCATCGCCGGTAACTCCTCTACCACCCGTTCTGCCAGGAGCAATCACTGCTGCTGATCAGCCTGGCATACAACAAAAGCGCAAAATGTCGCGTCGCGCCTTCATAGGCGGCGCCGTCCTGGTGGCGGCCGCTGTGGGGAGTGGGGCCGCACTGGCTAAATTTTTCCTGGTACCATCCGCTGCTACAAGCACGAATCACCCCACCTCTGCCGCCACACATCCGGCGAAATCAGGGACCACGACTCAATCCTCTCCCACAGCTCAATCTTCATCAACGGGAACCACAAATCCCAATTCCCCCACTTTAGCGATAACAGAGCTATTTTCTCACGCCGGGCCCGCCGAAGAATACACCGTCGCATGGTCTCCCGATGGGCAATTTGTGGCCTCCGCCGGCAATAGCCAGGTCATAGAAATATTGAATGCCTCTTCTGGAGTCACTGCCCTGATCCTGAGCGATAGTTTCAGTGCGACCGATAGTGTGGCATGGTCACCTGATGGCAACTACCTGGCTTCAGGACACGATGATCATATCATAAGAATATGGAATGCCTCTTCTGGAATGCTTATCTCCAGACTCACAGGCCATACAGGACATGTAAATTCTGTCGCCTGGTCGCCTGACAGATCTATGCTTGTTTCAGGCAGTGGCGATAAAACTGCCAGGGTCTGGGACGTTGCCGGTCAGACGAGCCTCATCACCTACACGGGCCATACTCACTATATCAACTGCGTGGCCTGGGAACATAATGGCACTCGCATCGTTTCGGGCAGTGGCGACTATACCGCGCAGGTCTGGGATGCTCTATCCGGCATGCCGATTCTCACGTATAGTCGTCATTCCAACGAGGTATTATCACTGGCATGGTCGCCCGATGACCGGCGCATTGTCTCGGCCAGCGATGACTCTACTGTGCAGGTCTGGGACTCCTCGAGTGGAAGCCGCTTCCTCGTCTATACCGGCCACCGCAGTTTTGTTGTCGCGGTATCATGGTCGCCCGATGGCACGAAAATCGTCTCGGGTGGTGGCGATCATACGAAGGCGGTCAGTGATACCTCTATCCAGGTCTGGGACCCCAATACAGGCAATAAATTGGCCATCTACAACGGCCATAGCAACGAAGTAGAGGATGTGGCATGGGCGCCGGATAGCAGTCGTTTCGCGTCTGCTAGCGACGACCAGACGGTACGAGTATTACAGGTGCCATAACATTTCAAAGTAAGTGCTTTCCATTTTTAGCATTTTGGAAAAATCCAATTATTGACTTTTCGGAAGTCTCCGTTTACAATTAGAACAGTGTGAAAGGCTTGTTTCTTCTATTGTCTTGCCTGAACACAAAGCATGGGCTGCGCTAGCAGCCTGGCAAGATGGATAGACGCCGTGTGTTAGTTGCACTAGCAGGAGGCAGTTCATGGCTGTTGTTCAACCCGACTATTATCGTCATGAGAACCTCGTCCGCAAATCGATACAGATCCCCTCAACGCAACATAAGGAGCTAAAAGCCCTCGCCGTTGAGCTTGAAGCCTCTCTCGGAGATGTAGTGGAGACCATTATGGAGTTAATGCGCCAGGATAATTACGAACAGTTGAAAGCAGCAATCATCTCGAAACGCGAGCAGCACCTTTCCTCCTCCAGTCACTTACTCGATGAAGCCTACGACTACCTCGGTTCCCTCCCAGAAACTCTTAAAGACGCCCAATTCTTTTTTCATGCCAGCCAGGAAGGTATCTTTACCGTTGCGTAGCGTTATGTAAAGTTTTAAGGTAGTTGCATGAGTAGTGAGGCAAGGGCATCAACGCCGCCCAGCCCTCAACAACAAGAAATAAGTCAACCTTCACCCCCACCACATACGCCTCCCAGCCCGAGGCGTGGTGAGATTTGGGACGTCAACTGGTCTCCAGGACGTGGTGCCGAACAACAGGGCACACGTCCCGCCCTTATCATCCAGAATGATCGTGGTAATGCATCGCTCACCTATCCACTGACGATTGTCGCCTCGATGAGCCGCACCGAACGGGAGTTGCCACTGCATGTACGCATCGCACCCACTTCAGAAAACGGGCTTACCGACTATACGGACGTGAAGTGCGAGCAACTCATGACCATCGAAAAATCCCGCCTCATGCGCCGTCGTGGTTCGGTTACAAGTGAAGATATGGCGCGCGTTGATACAGCATTGAAATTGAGCCTGGGCCTGGCACCATGAATAGCTCCTCTCTGGACGCGATAAATCTATCTGGTCCCTACACCTCAGGAGAAGGAAGGCTATTATGAATATACCATCCAATGCACGTGTCTATGATCTAGAGCAGCCGCGCTATTTTGGCGCTCCCGTTCTGGCGAGCCACGCGCCCGGCTACGTCTACACGCTTCACCGCCATCACGAGCCGGGCACGGCAGAGAGGCGCACGAGTGCCTCCGGCTTTATGTACACAACTGAGCATTCGGGTACGCATATCGATGCGTTGTGCCACCAGGCCGAGGACGTACACCTGTACGGCAGGCGGGAGATCAATCCCAGCATTCAAACCTCGCAGGGTTTCACAGAACTGGGCGCGGAAACCATCACTCCCATCATTACGCGCGGGGTCTTGCTCGATGTCGCCCGTCACCGGGGCGTAGATCGTATCGGGAGCGGTGACCAGATCCGGCAGTCAGAATTAGAAACAGTAGCCCGGAATCAGGGAACCGCTATAGGCGAGGGAGATGTGGTGCTGGTTCGAACCGGCAATGGAGCGACCTGGCAGGACCCGACCACCTACCTGCAGGCGGGAGGCGTGAGCGGAGATGCATCATCCTGGCTTGCCAGTCTCAGGGTGCGGGCAGTTGGAGCCGACAATATTGCCTGGGACGAACTCGGCGTTATCGACCCCGATCTTCAGGTCACGCTGCCCGGACATCTGATCCTGCTGGTGCGCCACGGCATCTACATTGTAGAAAACCTCTTCCTGGAGGAGCTGGCCCGCGAGCAATGCTACGAATTTACCTTTATCTGCCTGCCTCTCAAGCTGCGCGGGGCAACAGGTTCGCCCGTGCGACCGATCGCAATTGTTTAAAAGACCCGTCTTTCTACCCTGGGTAAAATACAACCTATCCAATACAGGGAATCTGGCCTGGATGAAGCCAGCATTGGGGAATGGAGCTTTAATGATTATACCGAGATCATCGGTACCGCTATCAATGCCAACAAAATCCCAATCCCCTGGATGCGCGTCACGCGCTCGCGCAGCAGGAGCGCAGCCAGGATGACCGTCGCCGCGGGATAGAGGGAAGAGAGAACGGCAGCGACATCGAGCCGACCGCTATGGGAGGCAAGGACGAAAAATACATTGCCGAAAGCATCCAGCACTCCGGCCAGCAGGATGAGATGAGTAACTGCAAGCTGGGGCCGCATGGGCTGCCGGCGAATGGATGCCATAATCAACAAGAAGAGAACGGACGTGAAACGCGCCACAGCAAGCGGCCAGAAGGTCTCACCATGAGTGACGCGACTGATGAGAATAAAAAAGCACCCAAAGCCTGTTCCAGCCAGCAATGCCAGCCCGATACCCTCTGGTCGCCCCCTGGCAGGCTCCGGGCGTGAGATCAGCGTTATTGCTAACAGAGCCAGGACGAATCCGCCCAGTTGGAGCAGGTTTGGCAATCCTTCCGTGAATACGCTGAAGATAACCGGTAGACCGGCGGTCAGCACGGCGGAAATGGGAGCGGCAATACCCATGCGCCCAATAGAAAGTGCCGAATAAAATGAAACCAGCCCGATAGCTCCTGCCAATCCGGCTAATCCTCCCCAGAAAATATCGAGCGACTTGGGAAATGGCTCTCTCCATAATAGCGCCAGCACGACCAGCAGCACAAATCCAACGGCGTAGGCGGCAACCACAACGCTCGAGGCTGTGGCACGGCGCGAGGCAAGCCCTCCGTTAAAATCGCCGCTCCCCCAGAACAGGGAAGCGGCAAGACCGAAAACAATGGTCGCGAGTGTACTGCTCATAATTGGTTGTACCTTATCTATCCTGAGGGCAATTTCCTGAAGCCCAGATATGCTCCTACAGCTACAAGCACTGAACCCAGACCCTTGATGAAGTACGCAATCAATGAAATATCTTTTGCTATCACGGTACTGGCATGCAATAAGGTCAGGGCATCCCCCACCATTTCTGGCGAGACGCTTGTAAAAAACGTACCGAAAGCAACCAATAGAACGACCAGGGGTAGCCATCGTTCCGGTCGCAGCAGGACAACGAATTCCGCACGCGCCATTTGTGGAATATCCTTATTCCTATCAACAGCATCCTCGATAACAAGCGTGGCTATTTCTCCTGCATATACCTTACTGGTATTGACAATGATCTCGACTTCAGTACTCAAGCCAATATTTTTAATCAATGGGCTACTTAAGAGGATAGCTTTTGTGGAAACATGGGTTGTCAATGACTTTGGAATACGAGCTCGTCCGCCATCAAGATAAAATTGTAGATTGATAATATAGGATTTTCCAGCTTCAAACACGTAACACCTATGGCCGTATTGCTCCTTTATGCGTACATGCTTTCTTCTTGAGGGAGAAGAGGCTTCATAAATTCCGATGAGTCGAAATAACGAGCAACCTTGCATGGTTCTGGCTGCGGATATTTGCTCGGAAAGTCTTACCCATGAAACTTCCTCCAGTTCTTTCGGACCTTCCTCGAAGCGGCTGGCAGTGAAAACAAGATTTGTCCTGCTGGTTTTAATACTTTCTGGGCGGATGGGCCGTGGATGCTTGCCATTCTGGTTAAGCATCCAGGTCTGCCATTTTTCGCGCTGCTTTTCGATGTCTGATGGAACAAAATAGACAAAACGATCAAGCCTGAAACGAACTGCAACCTGGACATCCAGGTCAGCACGCTCCAGAATCTCAGGTGGTTCAAAGCCCTCAAAATGAGCATAACGCAGAGGAAGAAATTTAAAATCTTGATCCAACGATTCGGGAATATCACAGAAGACGATGAGCGCAGGAATACTTTTTATCCTCTGCGACGCTTGAGAGCGATATTGCTCGATCCACAGCTTCATCAAGCTTTCTTCTATCCAGCGCAGACGATAGCTGAAACGTATATATGTACCATCTGGATAGCAGAGACAACTGAGGAGATCTCTCCTGTATGCCGGACGATCTGGAGGAGTTGAAGTCGCAATGACAATAACCTCTTGCCCTGCCTGGGGCGAGATTTCATTGTCTCCAGGAACCGGTTTTTGTCCGAAAGACATAAAGGAGAACTTCAACCTTACGGCCTTTCAAATACAAATTCAAATCCTTGTGAGTACCGGGCATAGAGCTCTTTATCTAAAAAGTACGCATACAGCTGCAGGGGATCCAGCCTGACACGGGTCACTTCAAACCGATCCCCCAGCATGCTTTGCAGCTGTGAGGGGTCCGCAGTACGATGATATCGTACCAGCTCGCGATCAGTTGTGTATTCTTTATCGATGTAAGCGTAGCGGGTTCCCTGCTCGTAACCGAACAAGACCCAGTTTGCTGCTTTGAGTGATGAACCCATAAATGCAAGGTTCGGATTGATATAGGTAAGCAGTAATTGTACGTTCGGGTAAATCAATCTCAGATGCCTATACATATGGCCCATCATATAGGAAACTGTGTTCATTGGCACCCAATCAAAGCAAAAGACACGCGAGACGACCAGCACATTCGACCTGCTAACTCCTTCGGGCAACGGTGTTATATGTTCCAGGTCAAAAGGTGAGATGGTGATCAGCGACGCCAGGCGGTTTTCATCAAGTGTCCTCAGGCCAAAACTTCTACTATCGGGGCGAAACGATGACAGGTAATGAAAAGATTCATGAATAATACGCGCTTCCCTCTCCGGTATTTCCACAAATCTGGTAGCATGAAGATTGTTTAGCGGCGTCTCAGGCTCATCCTGCCAATGTGCATAGGGATTTACGCGGCTCTTGATAAGGTGAAGTAATCTTCTGATCTCGTCGAAGAAAGCATGATCACCGGGAAATGGATTGCCGTACTCCCGCATTAAGCGGGGCAGATAGAGCAATACCTGCAGCTCTAAAGCACGTTCCGTAATAGAGATACTTTCAGCCGCTTCCCGAATCATAGACCTTCTTTCTCGGACATACTTAATCAAATCCGAGCTTACCGAAATGTGTTCTGCTAACGGTACTCTACCCATTATAACACTTCAACTTTATCAACTATGGAGGACGATACACAAGGAAACCAGCCCTGGTAATGCTACATGTATATTACACGTATGACCGCGGTCATTATAACACACTGACAAGCATACTGGAAGCGCGCTAGACGGCAAATCAGGGCTACGTAAAAGTCGCGACAACAAGCTAATTGTGTGAAAGTAGCCTACCAGATTGACTCACCTGGCTGGACTTTTACATAGCTGCGGACAGTTAACCGAGAGCATCCTTATATCGCCGGAGAGCCTCAAGATGCTGCCGGAGCGAGGTGAAACCCGCGCCCATCGTATTGATGCAAATGTGCGTTGCGCCCAGTTCCTGCCAGCGCTTTGTCTCATCCAGCCAGCGCCGGGTATCTCCATCCCCGGCATTTATCCGCGGCTCGATGCCAAACGCTTCAGGGTCGCGCCCGGCCTCGCGCAGATAGTTACGCAGGCGTCCAATGGCCTCTTGCATTTGCGCATCCGGCTGTCCCTGTGGAAACCAGCCGTCCGCGAGTCGGGCGCTCCGGCGCAGCAATACATCCGCGGTTCCACCCATCCAGATCGGAATCGAACGGCGCACGGGCAGCGGATTAAGCCCGGCTTCGCTGATCGTATGGAACCGGCCCTTGTAGGTAACGATCTCCTGGCTCCAGAGCAGGCGCAGCACCTCGACTTGCTCCTCTATCACGCGCCCGCGTTTGTGGAAATCCATGCCCAGTGCTTCATACTCCACCGGATTCCAGCCAACGCCGATGCCCAGGCGCATCTTCCCGCCACTCAACACATCCACTTCTGCCGCCTGCTTGGCAACCAGCGCCGTTTGCCGCTGTGGCAGGATAATCACGCCTGTGACTAACTCGAGCTTTGTCAAAGCTGCCAGGTATCCAAAAAGCACAAACGGCTCGTGAAATAAATCTTTATAGGTATAGCCCCGCCAGCCCGGTCGATTCGTGGGATCAGCGCCCAGCACGTGGTCATAGGCCATGAGGTGGTCGTAACCCAATTCCTCGACGGTCTGTGCATATTCGCGAATGGCCGCCGGGTCCGCGCCGATCTCATTCTGCGGAAAAACAACTCCTACATACATGCCCAATCTCCTTACGCATGACGATATCCCTTGCTACAAAACTGCTAACAGCCTTAATGATAGCATGTACTGGTGACCACATCCAAATATAGGGACAGCGGCCTGTCCCTAATGAATTTTTCCAATCGAAGCGAAAGGTGCAGCCCTCTTTTTCATGGTACTATTGCGCTCTATCATGTAACAGATTTCTCGCAGAAATGAATATACCGTGGCGTTACAAAGTTTTAACGAGTGAGGAAGAATGGAGGGAGAGCTATTTCGCTTATGAAGGAAACATCAGGAGGGGAAGGCAAGATGAATATGCAGCAGTTCACCTGTAAATAAGTTAGCAATTGATGCAGCAACAGAGCAAACAGGCCCATTGTGAGACCATACCGCGGTATTCCATTTCCATTCCTCAATGATATTGGGGTCGGCCTCGTGGATAAGATTGCGCAGTTGGGCAAACATCTGGCCGCGCCAGCCGGCAAGTTCTGCGATTCGTTTGTCGATAAGTTCAGGTGGATTCATGTGCCGTTTCCTGCTCTCTTCTACCAGCCCCGCTTGTTGATAGATAAGTAATGAGACCGGTAGCCATACGTTGGTACATCTAGAAGGTGCGATGAATGGGTTAGCGAAGTAAAAGAAAACCTCGCGCATCTAAAACGCGAGGTCTTTTTGAAGTAACAGAGTAATTATAACATATTTTGGCCCAAAAAGCAATGGCAAAACGAACTTTTTTTGACAGCGATCCCGCCCGGACGAGGAGAGGGAGTAGTATCCCGGGATACTACTCCCTCTCCTCGTCCGGGCGAGGCCGCACTCCAGTGTGCGGCACACCGCGGAGCAAAAGGATCACGCTGGAGGCGCCAGGGCGATCAGATGTATTTACCTGCCGTTCTGGAGAATCTGCTGCACGGCTGTTTTTACGGTATTGGATGGGATCGCGAACCCCAGTCCGTTCGCGGGTGTATTAGACTCGGTATTGACTGCTCCCAGAGTTGGGATACCTACGAGCTGTCCCTGCAAGTTGATCAGAGCGCCGCCGCTATTGCCAGGATTAATCGGCGCGTCCGTCTGGATGGCATTGGAGATGGTAACACCGTTCGACTCGGTGACGCTGCGGTTCAGAGCGCTTACGATGCCCTGGGTAGCTGTCTCGGTGATGCCGAGCGGGTTGCCGACAGCCAGCACCTCTTGACCAACCGCAAGTTGTGACGAATCGCCGATCTGCGCCACCACCATATGGGCGAATGGTGTGATGCGTACAACCGCGAGATCATCCGCCGCATCCGTTCCTACAAGTTGACCCTGTTCCGCCTGGCCGTTACTAAGCACGACCCGAATGCTCTGTTCGCCGCTGACGACATGGTTGTTCGTCACGATATCGCCATTCGAATCGATAATAACCCCGGAACCGATGGCCTGCCCCTGGAAAGTTGTCACCTCGAGCTCAACGACGGACGGTTCTATCTTCGCAATGGCCGCCTCTTGCTGCGCCTGAATTGAATTCGCGCTGGATGAGGAACCATTGGATTGCGCCGGTGTGGTTGACGATGATGTAGCCCCCGGTGCAGTTGTGCCCGTATTGTTGTGGTAGTTAGAGAACTGCCAACCGGCGAACAGGCCTACACCGAAAATGGCAGCGAGTACAAGCGCCAGGAGTACGATTGCTGCCGTTCGACCAGCTCGCCTGGGTGGTTTCTGTGGAGGCGCCGGCGGCGGAGTCTGCATCTGCCCCCATGGATCCCTGGGTGGCTGGTATGATTGTTGCACTGCCCAGCCTGTCGCTGGCGGGTTGCTATCTATGATCTCTGCTGGCGCAGGAGTTAAAGGCTGCGTTGGTACGCGATATCCATAAGGCACATAAAATTCATTTTCTTGTTCAACCATTTTTGTCATCCCCTGCTTTCTGCTCAAGCACACGATTTATTACCATACACGTTTCCGTGATCTTTGTGTATTCATAAGATACTCCAGGATAATCAAAAAAAGCGCATGAAAATGTAAATTAAGTGTAAGAGAATCTGATACAAAAAGAAATGTAACCCATCCACGTACTAGCAGTTGAGGGGAGTAGTTGTTAGCGTCCACCAGGGCTGCTTTGCCAAAGTAGAAATGCAACTCGCATCCTGTAGGGACAGGGGTATGATCCGATTCGCTTGCCAAAGTTAATCAGGATTGCTCCACCTGGTTGTTACAATTCATTCACGGGAGGACTTTATGAAAGGAATTCGTATTTTTCTCAAGCAATTCGCGGGGCGAGGCTTATTTCTCGGTATGCTGGTCATAATCCTGCTGCAATTGACGGGGGCCAATGCCGCCGCAATGGCACAAAGTTGCGGCCAGTGGAGCGTCGTCAAAAGCCCAAGTGTGGGAAACGGGGAGAATAGCTTGTATGGTATCACAGCTATTTCGCCCAACAACGTCTGGGCGGTGGGCACGACTGGCAGTGCTACGCTCACCGAACATTGGAATGGCACCCAATGGAGTGTTGTCAAAAGTCCATCAATTGGTAACTTTTATCCCATACTCTTTAGCGTAACGGCCGTGTCGACGAACGACGTCTGGGCGGTCGGATACTCAGGGGAATATCCCAACTACACGACGATCATCGAGCAGTGGAATGGACACAAATGGAGCCTGGTCAAAAGCCCGAACAGCGCGGCCCAACTGACAGGGGTATCGGCCGTAAGCGCGAATGACATCTGGGCTGTTGGAGACATTGGAACATATGCCCCGATCATTGAGCACTGGAATGGTACCCAATGGAGCATCGTTCCCAACCCGAATTCCAGCACGTTCCTGTCCGCGGTAACAGCCATCTCTACCAACGATGTCTGGGCGGTGGGCTATACGCTCAACCATGATCCTCGCGAGGCGCTAATTGAGCATTGGGATGGCACAAGCTGGAGCCAGGTCGGCAATCCGCCTCCTCCTAACGCCTGCCTGCCAGCATTCGGTGGTGTCACAGCTATCTCTAGCAACGATGTCTGGGCAGTAGGCTCTGAGTGGGGAAATTGCTACGATTCTCCACCGTATACCTTGACCGAACATTGGAATGGTACCCAGTGGAAAGCTGTACATAGTCCAGAGGGAAAAGGCAACCTGACAGGCCAGCTGAATGGGGTGGCCGCCGCTGCTACCAACAACGTCTGGGCGGTAGGTAATTTCTACGATCTGCAACAGGCAGCGACCTATCACTGGAATGGGACGCACTGGAGCAACGTTGCCAATCCCACACTGCCTTATAGCTATCTCTATGGAGTAGCCGCAACTCCGGCGGGTGATTTCTGGGCAGTAGGTACTTATATTCCACCAAACAGCGCCCAACGGACGTTGATCGAGTTCTATTGTTAGCTAGCTCGTCGAAGAAAAGCGCAACTTTAAGAACGTTCTCTCGTATTAGAAATGAGTCGAACCTGTCATCACCTGATGCACCATTCATTTCAAGTTTGCGAGGGAACGTTTATGGATTTCTTGAAAATACTGTCGGATAACTTCTGGACAACGGTCGTCCTGGCGCTTTTCATCATCAGCATTGTCAGCATCGTCCTTGGCATTTTGCTGGAATTTTACAAAGTTCGCATCCGGGCGAGCCAGAAACTTCAGGAACTGCGCAACGAGGAGCTGCGCTTGCAACTGAAGCTACAAGAGCAGAAAAAATACAGGCAACCCGACTTCCAGGCAACAGATTTTTCCTCACCGAAAGATTCCCGCTGGGGAGAACAGGCGCAGGCGGGCTATGAGATGGGATACCAGCAACAGGGATAGCACCGGTCAACCTGGACCTTGACGAGTGGGATCTTCGAGGGCGACCAGCCAGGGTGCGCCCTTACCAGGACGACGGGCCTACTCGTCAATGTCCAGCATGACCCATGTTGTAATTGCTCCAGCGAAACGCTACCTGTTGCCTGGTCACTACATGCCTCGCTTAACAATAGTGCTCGATCAGCGTGTGATAGGTGAAGTTATGCTTGTTAATATCGATTCCTGCCGCCCAGACATCGGTAGCGGAGTCGGCAGATACCGCGCTCAAGCCACTGATCGCTCCACGCCGGAACGGGCTGGGGAAGATATTCCAGGCCGTCCCATTCCATTGTTCGATGAGATTCTGACCGCCAGGGGAATAATCTCCAACTGCCCAGACATCCGCGGTCGAAATAGCCGCAACTCCGAGCAGCGCGTCATCACCCGTTGGACTGGGAGTAGGGACAACCTTCCATTGTTTCCCATTCCAATGCTCAGCGAGGGTCAACAAGATATCGCCCGGAGCAGTCACATAGTCACCCACGGCCCAGATATCGTTGGCAGAGACAGCCGAGACGGCCCGCAGCTCATAAGGACGACTACCCAGATCAGGGCTCTTGACGACACTCCATTGCGTGCCATTCCAATGCTCAATCAAGCTTTGATAGCCGAATTGTGTCATAGAATACTGTCCAACCGCCCAGATATCCGAGGAGGTGAGAGCCGTCACTGAATCCAGGCTATTGCCGTATTTGCCCGGGCTGGGGCTCGGGACGACTTGCCATTGCGACCCATTCCACTGCTCGATCAATGTTTTACCTGTTCGATAGCCTACCGCCCAGATGTTGCTGGGTGAGAGAATGCTCACCCCATTCAGGTTTCCCGGTATGCTGGGAAGCATACTCCAGCTTTTACCATCCCAGTGCTCAATCAACGTTTTTTGGTGTTCCCAGTTCCCTGCCGCGGTGCCTCCCACCGCCCAGATGTCGGTAGGTGAATCGCCTGCCACCCCATCCAGATAGCTCCTGGAAGTGCCGGGGTCAGGGTTGGAAACATTGATCCAGCGGTTTCCATTCCAGTGTTCAGTAAGAGCTCTATTGGAACCCTGCAAATCAATGAAATAACCAACCGCCCAGACATCCTGGGGAGAAATAGCGGCAATGCCATCCAGGCTGAGCATAGTACTCGGATCGGGGCTGCGGGTAATGCTCCATTGGCCACAAGATTGCGCGACTGCCAGAGCATTGGCTCTAGCTGCTGGCAATGGCAAAAGGGCCAGCAGGCTCATTAAAAAGGCTACGAGGAATTGTTTGTTGGGCAAAATCCTGGTTCTGATCATGGCAACCTCCATTGTAAGGTCGATAGGCTGAACATGACAATAAGAAAAGACCCTGGATACGGCAACCAGACAAGTACTTGAGCCTGAATATGCAAACGATCAATGGATCCCAATGCTAAGTATATCTGATCAATGGAGTGCATGCAAAGGATCAGAAAAATTCCGAAATTGTGGAGTCAAAAAGTACAAGCCTTATCCAACTATCAGTGGCTCAAGTACCTTGATTATCTTCTCCACGTTCATATGATCAGAGTTAAAGAGCAGAATAATACTCACTTTCTGCTCTGGGTATTGCCGGATGCGCGCGAGAAAACCCGGCGTTCCTCCACCATGCATGCGAAAGCGAGGGGCAAGAAAGCATCCATACCCGTAATGCAGCGATTGATCGACCTGGCCGTAAGGTGTGAACATCAGCTTTAAGGTTTCTGACGAAACAAGCGGGCAGCTGAATAGCGCATCGCACCATTTTTTTAAATCCAGCACCGTGGAGTAAAGCTCGCCGGGCGCCTCCTCAAACATGCTCAACCTGTCGTTGCTGGCATTGCTCAGTTCACCATTCCACATGGTGTGACCGTATGCACGGCCTGGATTAATCCTGCGCGGAGAATCCTGGCCGGTATTTGTCATGGAGAGAGGCGCGAGAATTAACTGGTGCATCAATGCGGCGAATGATAAGCCTGTCACTTCCTCCATGATATACCCCATTAAAATGTAGCCGGTACTGCTGTAACTCCATCGTTCTCCCACGGGAAACAACAGCGGCAGTTTCACGAGATAGGAGAGGAGATTTTGCTGTTCTTTCTTGAGTCTGTACATTTCAAATCTGAGATGTGGAACGTCATAAATATCCTGCAAGCCGGATGTATGGGATAAAAGGTGATGCAGCGTGATATCCTTATTGAGTACAGCCAGTTCAGGCAAATAGTCCGCCGGCCTTGCACGAAGCTCTATCAATCCTTGTTCGTAGAGCTTCAGCGCCGCCATCGCGATAAACATTTTGGTAACAGAGGCGATATGAAATTTTGTTTCAAGCGTATTTGGAACACCCAACTGCCAGCTCGCGTACCCGTATGCTTTCTCAAATAGCACTTCTCCATTCTGAGAAACGAGAATGGCTCCATTGAGACTCTGATCTTTTTCAGCCTCATCAAAGACGGCCGCTAACTCTTTTTTGTCCATTATCTCTCTCCTTCAGGCAGGCTCGTGGAGATCGGAGCCTTTTTGAGAGTATAGTTCCTTTTATATGACATCTTCTGTCATGAATATTGCAAGCTAAATACACCCGATCAGTATCGCATGTACGAACACAGCTATACAAGATATCATTATTATGATATGCTGCTTCTCAAGTAAAGAGCGAACCGCTTCATCTTTGCATATAAGAGGTATAGATGAGGGAGAAACGCAAACTCCAATGGCCATCTACGCATTAGGGATGGGCTGCGAGAGACCGAAATAATTGACGACTTTGCCATTCATGACCTGCCAGACATCGATGCCCACAACCCTTAGTTGCTGGCCAGGAGGCATGCCCATCACGGGTACCGAGGTTGTGGCACTGGTAGTGTAAATAACCACCACTTTGTCTCCCTCGGCAATCTGATCGTTAATGGCCGTGTTGACGCCATGAAAAGTATTGTTGAAATGGATGATCATCTGTTTGATTCCCTCTGAACCGCGTAGAGGTTGTGGACTGCCGGGAAGGAGGGTGATAAAGTCCGGCGAGATGATCTGGTCCAATAGGGCGAAATTTCCCTGCTGTCTCGCGTTATAGAGGCTAAGTATGAGCGCTTTGTTGTCTTCGATGGACATGGGAAGCCCTTCCTTACTCCTGGAACTCTTCCAGGCTGGTCTTTCTGCTACGACAAAGAATGCACATTAACACTATACCTATCTTGCTGCTGACCTGTCAAGCAAATCAGATTGAATTTCATTGAAGCAATGAGTATAATCTCTTCAGAGAATATGCAACATTTCACAAGTTACCTGTTTGTAAAGATTTACAGGAGTGCTGAAGGCATGTTTGTGGTATTTGAAGAGCAATAACGGAGAGGGAACCATGCAACTCAAAGATTACGTGGATATTTTTACCAGTTCAGGCGGGCTATTCGTCGCTTTATCGGCCTTCATCCTCTCGATAGTACTTGCGGTACAGACAGCGAGAAGTGGAAAAGCTGACGAGCAACGCACGATTCGGTCTCAGCTGACCGATACTTTCAACCAGCTATTTGCGACCGGAGTTCAAATGGCGCAACAGCCGGGATCTGGAAGTAGTGGTAACTTTGCACAAGGCAAATATGCAAGCAGCATGCTCAGTCAACAATACGTTTCTCTGCTGGGTCAGGCAACATTTCTCGTCAGTAAGATTGAAGGGCTGGTAACACCTGTCGAATATAACACCTTAGCGGCTTCTAACGCCAATATCGGGGAATTTGAGATGGCGAATCGCTACGCGAAAAAGGCTACCGAGGTATGCGACAAAAATGATTCGAGTTTCCTGGCACGCCTGACCAGCAGTTGGGGCACTATTTTCTTTATGCAATCAGACTTCGATAGCGGTAATAAAAAGTTTGAGGAGGCGCTGCAAGTGGTAGACAATGCTATGGCTCCGGGCGTGTCAAATCGGGCCAGGTTAGAACAGAATTTCGGCCATTATATAAAGGGTGAGATTTATATTACGTGGGCAGTGTATGAAAAGCAATGGGCGGCCCCAGGAGGCACGCCGGATGAGCACTTCAAAAAGGCCGAAGAGGAGTTCAAAGCCATCAGAATCCCGCGCAATCGCGAAATGGCGCTGAAGGATTTAGAAGAGACAAAGAAGGAGATGGCTACAAGACCTTTGCCGGACATCGGCCAATCGCAGGGGGTGGAGGTGCAGCAGAGTATTTTTAATCAGATGCGCAACCCTATGTGGTCTAAGGAAGCATGATGGGGCCGGAAAGCGCTTTCCGGCCCCATCATCAGCTTTCTCGCCGTATAAGCGCAACCACCGGAATCTGGCGTGTCACCTTCGCTTGATGATCGGCGAAAAAGGGATATGACTCCACGATCCGATTCCACACTCTCTGGCGCTCCTCACCCTCTACGACGCTGGCAGTAGCATCATAAGTCTCGGAGCCAACCTCGACTGTGACTTCAGGGTGAGCTACCAGATTGTAGTACCAGTCAGGATGTTTTGGCGCACCGGCATTGGAGGCGATAACAAGCAGGCGGTCGCCATCAGGAACATACATCATTGGTGTTGTGCGCGGCTGACCACTCCTGGCTCCGGTGGCTGTGAGCAAGAGCAGTGGTCTGTTCTTGAACGGACTATCGGGATTGCCGCGGTTGGCGCGAAAATCTTCAACCAGCTGGCGATTGTAGTCTTTTTGATCAGTCATTTTTTCTCCTGGTCAATGGTCCTGGAGACCCTGCCGCAATCCCTCTTCAATCCACCGAATATGCGCTGCCGCGTGGTGGGCGTTCGCCGCGAACAGCTCACCGGCAGTCCTGTCACCTACAAAGGAGATCGAGGCAGGAGCGGCCAGTTGTTCATCCGTGAACTGCGCAAGGAGATCGAGTGTTTCCTGGCGTGCCGCGGCTACATCCGCGAAAAGTGCCTCCATACTGTCGTCGTGGTGAGCATCGACGTAGTCTTGATTGCGCCGATTTGAGGCGGCCAGCCTTTCTTCTCTGCTCATCGCGCCGCCCATGCCACCTGGTAAGCTGGTCTCACCCTTGAGCGTGAGGCGTAGTAATACTTGAATATTGCGCTCATTCTGTGCCAGGTGGGCGAAGTGATCTTTTGCTCGCCATGGTGCCGCACCAGGAACTCCGCTCTCCGTACATGGGCGTTCGAGGTCTTCCTGGCTCAGCCCCTGGAAATAAGCAGTAACCTGTTCTTGCGAGGCAGCAAGAGTATCCAGAATTTCTGAACGAGTCGTCATCGTTTCCCTCCCTAAAAATTTGTCGTATCATAGCCGCCAAAATTGTACCTGATTTCGAACGGGGTTGCAAATATACTCCATTCGTCCTGTCGGGGATTCCCTCTATCCTGATGATTACCCATAAGTGGGCGAGAGATTCTTCGTTGCACTCAGAATGACATGGTGGAGCATGTCATTCTGAGTGCAACGAAGAATCTCTCGCCCGCAGTTGTGCAGCCGCTCGAGCTTCCATTACCCAACCTACTCTATCTTCTTGCCTCTACCCTAAAACCTGGGTATACTGATCATTGCTGATAACCAAAGAAAAGATAGGATGAAACTGTTGTAACTATGCGCGAGCAACCAGATATTTCAGAGGAAAGCCTGCGAGCCTGTTTATGGGATCGCTATAACCTGCGTGCCGTCGCACTTGAGTATCTTCCTGTGGGACTGGATTACCAGGCGGGAGTCTACCGGGTTGCAAGCGAGCAGGGAATCGCTTACCTGCTCAAAGTCACATCTCGCCATCTTTACGAGCCGGCCTGTCTTGTGCCGCGCTATCTCCGGGACCAGGGGATTTCAGCAGTTGTAGCTCCTCTTCCAACCAGGAGTCATGCTTTGTGGGCAAACATCGAGAAATGGAGGGTAATTGTCTATCCTTTCATCGACGGTGACACAAGTTGGACGGGGATGATAGATGAGCAATGGAAAGAGGCCGGAAGGACGTTCCAACGCATCCACGCGGTCAAGCTAGCGCCTTCTGGCTTTGAATCCGTGCGCAAGGAAACCTTTGATCCATCAGAATACGCCCAATGGGTGCGCACTTTCGAGGTCCAACATCTCGCTGCTTCTGGCGAGGAAAGCGCCTCCAGGCGCGCTCTTCGCTCCTTGTGGATAGGCCATGAGCGCAGCATTGATATGGTTGTCAATGCCCTGGAAAAGCTGGCGGAAGTACTCCGGTCGCGAGCGCTGCCCTATGTCATCTGTCACGCGGACCTGCACCCGGCCAATCTGCTGCGTGATCATGCCGGTCATGTGCATGTAATTGACTGGGACGAGGTGATGCTGGCGCCCAAAGAACGTGATTTCCTCTTCATCAAGGCATCGGCTACCGATAGCGAGGCGCTGCCCGGCAGCATGGCTTTTTTTCAGGGATATGGGAAGACGGAAATCGACTGGGTTGCGCTCACCTACTTCCGCTATGAACGGGTGATTCAAGACCTGATCGCCTGCGCCCAGGAAGTGTTTTCGCGGGACGACCTGGGAGAAGAAACAAAAGCCGATTCCGTCCGTTTATTTGAATCGATACTGCTAGCAGGTGGCGAGATTGAGGCGGCCATGCAAACCTCAACCTACCTGCCCGCAAATCTCAGCATTCCCACTCGAATGGTTTCGGGAATCGGGAGAGAGCTGGCTGAGCGAGAGAAACCTGACTGGTGATTCTCCAGAAGTGGGCAAGTTGACCGAAATCGGGATGGCTGGGCGACTCCGGCGAGAGATTCTTCCCCTTCGTTCCTCAGGGCTTCGGCTTCTTGCCCTCAGAATGACATGAGGGCATGGCAGTTTGGGGTGGTGAAAATTCATCACCGGCACCGGGTCATTGATCAATTGATTCGTCCGGCCTATAACGATGTCTGGCACAAAAGTACTCCGGTAACTTGAAATTTTGTTCTTTATCAGTTATCATTGAAGCTGGAAAGAAATGATGAACAAATAGGAGGTATCTATGTTCACAAAAATCGGCACCGTCACCGTAGGTGTCAGCGACCAGGATAAGGCGCTCGACTTCTACGTCAACACACTCGGCTTTGAAAAGATCGACGACCAGCCCATGAGCGAAACAGAACGCTGGGTCGAAGTAGCTCCTCCAGGAGCGCAAACCCATATCATGCTTGGACTACGCGGCCAGAGCGCCACCGACAGAACCGGGTTCACCGGCTACGTGCTGCATACGGACAATATCGAAGAGACCTTCGCGACACTCAAAGCGCGTGGAGTCAATATTACGCAAGAGCTGGCCACTCAACCCTGGGGCAAATGGGCGCAGTTCGCCGATCCCGACGGCAACGAATTTGGCGTCTGGGCGCCTGCCTGGTAACATCTCTTTCACATCAGGGTTTCAAACAAGGGAAAGTCTGTGAAATTCCTGAAGTGGGAGCAGGTGAATAGCTGGCGGCTATCGCAACACGCTCTATCAGAGCGTTTGAAACGCCAGGATTTCATCATGGCCGTGACGCAAACGGGTGGCATTCAGGCTCAGGTGATGTCTGCCGCCGAGTTGGCATTGTGAGCCCGAACAGATGGACTTCTGGCGCAAGATGTGAAAGCGGCTCTCTGGCAGGATCACTCGCTTGTGAAGACCTGGGCAATGCGCTGCACGCTACATCTACTATCCGCCAGCGAATTCCCACTCTATGTAGCAGCACGCAGCACCTATCCAGCTCGCAACTGGGAATATTATTTTTCCTATTATGGGATCACGCCGGCTGAGTATGCTGCTTTTATTGATGCCGTTCCTCATATTTTAGGCAGCGTACCAATGACGCGCGAAGAACTCGCAAGCGCCCTCGTCAGTTCTCCAGGCATCCCAAAACTCGGTCCATTAATCACGTCCTCCAACTGGGGTTCGCCTTTAAAACCCCCGGCGCTTCGAGGAGACCTGTGTTTCGGGCCAAACCAGGGTCAAAACGTCACCTTTGTGAATCCCAAAAAGTGGATTCACAACTGGCAGTCTTTCGAGCCATACGCCGCGCTGCAAGAGATTGCGCGTCGCTATCTTCGTACCTACGGTCCCGCTACAGCCGAAAACTTTGCTTCCTGGTGGGGGGTAGGACTCGTGCCCGCGAGAAAACTTTTCCGCTCTCTAGAAAACGAGCTTGCAGAAGTGAATGTAGAAGGCTGGCATGCATTCGCTCTACGAACAACGCTTGAGCCAATGCAAAACCTTTCCACATCCTGTGAGGTAAGGTTGCTGCCGCTATTTGATGCATACACATTTGGGCCTGGTCGCAACAGTGAAGCTCATTTACCCGGCGCATATAAAAGCCTCGTTTTTCGTCCACAAGGTTGGATTTCCGCCGTCGTCCTGCTCAACGGCTATATAAAAGGAGTTTGGGAATATAAAACCCAACGTACACAGACAACCGTCAAAGTGCGCATGTTCTCGACACCCACGGCTTCCCTCAAGCACGATATTGAGGCAGAAGCAGAACGGTTAGGCACCTTTTTAGGTACGAAAGCTGCTGTAGAGTTTGAAAATAGTGGATAGTTAAAAGATGAGCATTTTGTGATATGCTATGTTGAGATGTTGTGAGTGGTGCGATGGAGAAAAAAATGAATCGAGGGCATCCCTGTTCGTCAAGGAGGTAAGCGATGAAACACTTCAAGAAGTTCTTTGGACCGTGGGTTTTCACTGTAGCGCTGATTGCTTTGCTTATGGGAACAGGATCGGCCGGAGCCATATCTGCCACTCATCTGCGCGTAGCAAATTGTACGAGTGGTATCGTGCCTAGCCCTAATCCAGGCTCATTGAACATTTTGCGCGGAATCACCTATGTTTCCGAGAATAATGTCTGGGCAGCCGGAAGTTATGTCAATGGTCAGACCAATTTAGCGGACACGTTGATCGAACACTGGAATGGCTTGCAGTGGAGTCTGGTATCCAGCCCTAATGTCGGGTCGGCAAACAACTATCTCTACGGTATATCGGCCGACTCCGCAAACGATATCTGGGCTGTAGGATACGACTCTACAGGCTACACTCAGTCGATTATCGAACACTGGGATGGTTCGCAGTGGAGTCTGATACCCCATCCCAATCCTGGCACGGGTTTCAATTATCTGAACGGAGTTGATGCTATTTCTTCCTATAATGTCTGGTTCGTTGGTGAGGAGATCAATAAGAGCCAGACGCAAGACGACATCCTGATTGAACACTGGGATGGCACGCAGTGGACCGTCTACACAAGCCCAGATCCGGGCGCGGCAGAAAACGCCCTGGACTCGGTGGCGGCCGTCTCTCCAAATGACATCTGGACCGTTGGAAACTACTCCAACACGAACGATCACAACCTGACACTGACCGAACATTGGAATGGCTCAAGCTGGAGTTGGGTCAACAGCCCTTCGGTCGGGTCTTTTGCGAACTTTTTGCGTGGTGTCGCAACCGTTTCGACAAACGACGTATGGGCCGTAGGATTTTATTGGGCTTCACCAGGGGATATCACCGACACGCTCACCGAGAATTGGAATGGCTCAGGTTGGAACGTGATCCCCAGTCCCAATCCACCTGGGGGAGACAACTTCCTGGGTGGTGTTTTTGCTCTAAACGCGACGAATGTCTATGCAGTAGGAAGTAGCGTCAGTGGAACGCTTGTCATAAAGTGGAATGGGACAGCATGGGTCATTATTCCAAGCTTTAATGTCAGCGACGCAAGCAACTCCCTATTGGCAATCTCGGGACCCCCTCCGAATGGAGCAAGCGGAAATAGCTTGTGGGCAGCCGGATTCTATGTCAATAATCAGAATAACGCGGAGAATACGCTGATTGAACGTTTTTGCCTCTGAGACGAGATGGACGGTCGTCAGGGAGCAGTAGCCATAGGCTTCGTCATCCCGCTGGCTCGGATCCAATGGATCGGTTGATCTCCGGGGGTTACACACGGCGCACTTTGCTGTTGCCGTGTGTAACCCTGTCAGCGCGTTGAGCAGACGCTGGTTGAGCGTCTTTGCCTTTGAGACGAGTTTGTGTAGCCGGTTCTGAGCTGATACCGCCTATGGGATCCTCTTGTTATTACCATATGTAATCGAAACACATCAGTTTCAAATCCTCGCGCTTCACAGGACTTTTGCTTTCGATGCTGGCCGCATTCCTATCATCAGGAGTCTCCATACTGGAACCGATGTTTTGCACCGCCGCCAGAAGATCACCAATTTGATTGGTAGCAGTGAAGGCCTCGTATGCTTTTCTCAACGCGCGAATGTACACGTTTGGCTGGGGTTCGTTCAGGCGCTGGATGGCTGCGATCACTTCTTTGCGGCTGATAGCGGGATTGTTGATATAGCCACGCAGGGTCGTGGCGATTGTTTGTTGGATGGGGTCAAGCAGCTTAGGAGCCTCCTCCACTGCCACCTGCTCCTCCGACGACTGCACAATTGAGGCAATGACCTTTTCCTGCAACGCGAAGATATCCACCTCACCATCAGCAGGCACAAAGCGCACCGTGTCGGATTGGCACTGGATCAGGTTGGTGATGACGTAGCGGTTGTCCTCTATGCGCCCGCCTCTCCAATCCTCTGACAGATCGATATAGCGCCAGAAGTGCTGCCTGGCACTCTTCGCGCCAGGCCGGTCATGTTCCTGATTCTGGGCCGTGAAGTAGAAAAAGATGCCTTTTGCTCCCTGGCGTACCAGGCCGCTGTGAATGCCATCGGGCAGGTCCTCGAGCATCTGACGCATGCCACCATCCAGCAGGGTTTTCAGATTCTGGAGCAGAAACTCGCTACTCACCAGTTCGACAAACTGCTCCTGCTCCTCGACCACTTTGCCGTCTTCCTCCTCGATACGCCGCAGCGTGTTGAAGTTCTGCGGGTGGACAATCTCTCCAAGAACGCTAACATCCAGGAAACCGCTGCGGTCAATACTGGCAATCTTCTGCGAGAGGCTTTCGACCAGGCCAAGCAGCTTTTCCAGTCCATCGTCAGGGAACATGTTCAGCACCCACAGGGTGTCGAAGCTGGTTCCGATGCGATCAATGCGGCCCGCGCGCTGCACCATACGGGTAGGATTCCAGTGCAGATCATAGTTGACGAGGACACCGCAGTCCTGCAGGTTCTGCCCTTCCGAAAGCACATCGGTCGAGATCATGATATCTATTTCGCTGTCACTGCCTGCTATCTCGGGTTTGTTATTGGCACGAGGCGCGAATTGCGCTACCAGTTTTGCGCGCTCGCGAGCATCGGTTCCGCTGTCCATACGCCGAACACGTGGCTCACCGGCGCTGGCCCTCCATTGGATCGCTGCCGGATCATCGCCGCACAATTGCCTGTAGAGATAGCGAGCGGTATCTTTGTAATAGGTGAAGATCAGCACCTTTTGACCCCGCAGTTCTCCGGCTAACAGGGACTTGAGTTTTTCCAGTTTGGCATCCCGAGCGGGAGTAATCGCTTCAATATCGTGCCAGACTTCGCGCAAGGCGTTCACGTCTTTGCGCAGATCGTTATGCAGGCGCTTGAGATCGTAGAGTTCGGCGTTTAGCGTGGGCAATGTTTCAATGAACTGACGAGCCTGAATATTGGCGTCGAGTTGATCGGAAAGCGAATTGGGCGTGGCATCGTCTTCTTCATCCTCGCTGGCAAGGAAACGCATAGCCTTCTGAAAGCCTGTACTGTTGAGAACCTTGCCTTCGAGGATATAGCTTTCAAAGGTCTCCAGAAACTCAAGGGCGCGACGAATGCTGATGCGGAAGGCGTCCACGCTGCTCTCAAAACGTTTAAGGTAGCGGCTTTTGAAGATGCCGACGAGGGCTTCTTCGCGTCCTTCCTCGAACTGGTCGCGCTTCACGCCCTGTTTCTTGTAGGTTTCCAGGCGATATGGAGCCAGTTTCAGGCCCTCGATGCGATTGACCAGCTTGTCGTAAATGCCGCCGTAGGTGGCTTCCAGGTCATAGCGGATGGTCTTGAGTTTGCGCTCCGGCCAGCTAATCGGCTGGCCCTTGATGGTGGCATTGGGATAGGCCTCTTTGATAAAGGGGCGAGTGCGACGAATGACCACCTCTTCCAGCAGATTGAAGAGGGCGATGCCGCTTTCCTGCTGTCGATTGGCGCGGCGGGCAACCTGAAAATAGCGATAGAGGTCGCCGATGCCTGCCGATGCAAAGTAACTGCGGTCTCCGCCCGTGAAGAGGTTGACCTGGTTGTAGAGGTCGAAGACGTTGTTGTTGATGGGAGTGGCAGTAAGCAAAATGAGCTTTTTGCGCTCGCCGCTGGCCTTCCCGCGTCGATTGTTGGCGGCCAGAATGCGTTCGAGGTTCTCGTAACGCTGGGCGTTGCGATTGCGGAAATTATGGCTTTCATCGACGAGCAGCAGATCGGCATCCTGCGCGTCGTGAATATCGAATTCATCGCGTCCAAGTGCTTCCTGCGTAATGATGTGCGCGGCGATACCCGCGCTCAGTAGTTCCTCGCGCCACATCTTCTGCAAGGCCGCGGGACAGATGACGACGGCTTTATAGCGCATATGGTAAGCATAGTCTTCGAGCAGTTTCTTGCCGATCCAGGTCTTGCCAAGCCCGACGCTATCGGCAACCATGACGCCATCGTAGCTGGCAAGTATCTTACGCGCCTTTTTCACGGCATCTTCCTGAAATTCGCTCAAGTCAACTGCCGAACGCATACTGGCAGCGTTATCCGCCTCCTCCAGGTCGTCACGGAAGTACTCGAAGATGGCCTTCATGTAGACCTGGTAGGGGGTATATTCTTTGCGCCCAAACTTGGAGGAATCGATCAGGTCCAGCAACTCGTCCTTGAAATCGCGGGCAGCTTCCCACTGTCTCTCGTACCACTGTGCGAGTTCGTTGATAGCGAGGACGCCGGGAATATTGGCCGCGACCAGGCGTCCTTCCGCGTCCAACTGCCCCAGGCGCTTGCGTTCATCGCTTTCTAACAGGCCCTTGACGCGCTGCGGTTCCACCTCTTCGGGCAGCAGGTTCGCGCGATGCGCCAGGTTCAGTTCTTTGTTGGTCGCAAGGCCCGGGCGGGTAAAATTGGAGGAGCCGGCGATGGCTGCGATGGGCGTAAAGCGTTCAAAGCCGCCGCCACTATAAAAGAGGTAGCACTTGGCATGCAGGAAGCCGCGCGTGTATAGACGCACCTGCACATTATCCCGGCGCAAGAAGGCGATCAGGTCTTCGATCTGCCGCAACGTTTTTTCGTTGAAGGTTTCTTTTGCCAGGTCGCGAATCAATCCCTTGACGGGTTTCGCACCCACCTCGCGCAATCCCAGGTCAAAGCCAGCTTCGGGTTCGTCCCCGAGCAGTAAGCGAAAAGTACCCATGCCATTCAAGCCATCGCACAGTAGTTGCCAGCCGCTAACGTTGAAATAGGCGGTGGCGACGTCGAGGGACTGGCCTTTGTAGTGATGCAACAGGCTATTCAGGACATCGGCCATTTTGTGCTGCTGGTTGTCGATGACGAATGGGATGTGCATGATTATAACTCGTTTCTACAGCAATTTTTTGTATGATGCCAGGTCACTTATGAGTTTGTCATCTCCAGTTTGAACAACCTACGAATCCACCTCATAAGTAAGTGCGCATGTGGAGCATTAGTATCAAGATAACGTCTTGTAATGGCTAATCCTATAGGCGTACCCGGTTCCTCTTGCCATGCCAACCAGGTATGCAATAGAGCTTTCATTTGGTATGTCTCGCGAAAACGGCGCTCCTCTTTCGGTATCTGTTGTACACAATTTGTAGCTCTGACCCAGAGATTATCGCCGTCCGGTATAAGAAAGCTGGCAAAATCCTCAATCATACCGGCAACCTTATTATCAGGCATCAGCCAGATTCCTACGGTAGGCTGCTCAACCTGCTTAATAATAGTACCATGAACATCCGGTGTAGCAGGGATAGTAGGATAGCCTGCTCTCCTCAATTTATCATGTAAGGATTGTCAGCGAGCAGTAGGGTCTACATCTGCATCTATTACGATACCTAAGCATTCCAGCCCACTACGTATGAGTTCTTCATCAAGAGTTGCTAAAAGATTGTGGATACCTTTCTTATCGACTATAGTAATGCGTTCGTGTAGTTGATGGGTTCTGAGCAGATGATAAAATACACTGGCATCGTCATTCCCCTCAACAAGCAAGTAATTTCTCCGCCTATCTTCCCGAATCTCATCACTCATGATCAACGTACCTCAATTCGCTCACGAGTAATAACATTGAGTCTCTGCTCATCCAAAATAGTAGCAACGAGCCTACCTTTTCTATTTTCCAGGCGAATAAGCAGTCCTTCCCTCTTCTTCCGTTGAGTAGCTTCCTTAAATCCTTCCAGACAATCCCAGCTATGTGTGGTGGCGAGAACCTGAACGTTAAGCTGATCTGCCAGGTAAAAGATACTATTCCATAAATCCGGCTGAACAGCATAATGAATTCCATTTTCTATTTCATCTATCAGCAGCAGCCCATCCCTGGCATTTACAAGCGCGAGAGCAACACCGAGCATACGCTGCATACCATCCCCCATACTGCGTAAGGGGATCGGCTCTGCAATACTTGCTATTTTTACAATGGGGGTACGCTCCGCCACTGAGGCAGCATTTCCCACAAAATTCAGGCCTGCAGTTCCCGGCGCAATGAGACGTAAAGCAGCGATCACCTCCTTTTCCATATCGGTAAGCGCAATATCATCCCATAACCTCGCCATCTGCTCTTTGTGCAAACCATTTGCAGGTACCCAAACAACATTGATGGTTTCGAGTTCCGGTATGAAAGTACGGGCAAAGCAGTAAAGAGAGACGAATCAAGCAACAGATTATAGATGGTTTGCTTGCCTAGCTGGACAGTAAGACGAGGTACGCGACTGACAGGTTGATTATACTCTTCCGGTTGCAGAAGTTGCATGGTATGAATTCCCTCACTGGACTGTACGGCATACCACCAGTCGAGAGCAATAGTGAGGGCTGAATTTACATCATTAATGGGTCCCATCTCGATTGGCTTGATTGGAGTTCTCACATCGGGACGGCCATGGAACATGTATTTAAAGGCCGAGAGAAGTTCTTCGGCATCCCAATAGCCACCTTGCGCCTGTTTACTTTCATCGTGTGATCTCAATTGCTCTAGAATCAAACGGGGAGAGCCTCGCTGGGCATATAATTGTAGAGCTTCTAGTAAGCAAGTTTTTCCCACATTATTTTTCCCTACAATTAAGTTGACACGGCCGAGACGTTCTATTTGTAAATGTTCAAAGGCACGAAAATTGTGAATTTCGAGTGAGTTCAGGATGAGGTTGTCCATTGCGATTACTCCCTCTTGCGCGATCTATCATCAATACCGGCACATCGCTGGATATACGTTGCTGTATTGTACCATGTCACGATCCATCCCCGGCGCAATATAACCTTTAAGCCCTGCGGATTCGCTCCTGTCCTGATTGTAGTGGATGTGTCAAATGTGGAGTGTGACCTATAAGAGATAGCAAATAGTGACTTCGAACTCATCAATCACCCTCTCTCTCCTCTTCCCTCACTGCTCTGCTACATCCTCAATGAGTTCAGCGGATGGAACCCCCAACGCTCTGGCCAGTTTATCAAGCGTTTCCGTAGTAATGATGGCATAGGGATCGCGATAGATTCGCTTCAGGGTATTCTCGTCAATGTTGGCAAGCCGGGATAACCTGCCCTGGCTCAATCCTTTTTCCTTAGCAACCTCTTTGACTCGTAGTCGTATCATGGCCTTTCCCTGCTTTTAAGCCGATTGTACCAACAATGGTATGTTGACATAAGGGGGATCGTAATGATATGAATCAATTCATACCATCAACGTAAAGGAGGGTGTATTGAGATGACGCTATGGATACTATCCTGCCGTATGTCAGAGAATATGGATATCCTGTTTGCATTCTATGCTCGTAACCGTGACGATGCTGAACAGCATGCCAGGAAAATTGTGAGAGAGCAGGGATATGAGCGTTTAGACTTGAAAGCCTATCCATATGGGTTCATGGTGCATCGTTCGCGTCTTTCGGGATGCTTGAAGAATCAGAAGCTGAAGTGTATAGTGGAGATAGGCTTCATTGGTAATCAGGCAAACAATCGGCACCCTGATACTGGATTGTCACAAAATAAACCAGCAACAGAAGGAGGGAACGATGCGTCCCCGATCTATAGCCTTTATTCTCCTAGGACTCTTTTTTGTCACTGAACCTCTTCTAAGGCAAGGAAAGGCCGCCAGCAGTCGGCAAGCGGGACCACAAGATCGCGGAAGCACACGCCTGATTGGAGCTACTTTTGGCTCTGGCTGCTTTGCCCTGCTCGCCGCTCCACTGCTGAACAAGCGGAAGATTGGTCGCATCCAGAGGAAAGAGGTGGCGTGGGGCGGCATCATCATAATGATTGCCGGGATTGTGCTACGGGTCTGGGCGAGCAGGGTGCTGGGCGCCTTCTACACACGCACATTGCGAACGAGCGAACAACAACATCTGATTACAAATGGACCCTACCGTATAGTTCGTCATCCCGGTTATATTGCTACTCTGCTGATGTGGTCAGGCGCAGCAATATCCACGGGCAACTGGGTCGTACCCATAATCCTCATGCCTCCGATGGCGGGCGCGTACTGCTACCGTATCCAGGCCGAAGAGATGATGCTTACCGCCGCGTTTCCGCAAGAGTACCCTGACTATGCTGCCCATACGTGGAGGCTTGTGCCTTTTGTGTTTTGAAAAGAAAAAAGAGTGTTTTTCGCTGCACTGAGAATGATATGTCCTGGACTACTCAGATTGCCGAGCTTATTGTTAAGGCTCATTATCGTCTGTGTCATCATCATATCGCCACGCCCCTGGTCTGAGCCGTTCAAGCTCATGCTCGACTTCCTCGCGGGGCCGTTTAAGGTAAACGAGTCCCAAGGGCTTAGGGGGCTGAAACATCTCCTGGCCAGTACGTATATGAAGAAGAAAACCACGAAATATCATGTAATCCTGAGCTAACAAATATTCTACCGGCTTCTTACCGCCAGAAGTTACAGGAGTCAGGAGCCATGTTTTAAGGGCAACGGGATTACCCAGGTGTTGTAAAGCCTCCTCCAGCAAGGGTTGTATTTCATGGAGTTGCTCTTCCGCTTCGATTTGCATGTCATTGAGTAATTCAAGATGGAGTTATCCATTACAAACTTCGCAAAGAGTAGCTGACTTTAACCTGCCCGACTTCGTTATTCACCTTCTTTAGCCTCTCAATACAGGTACCCATATCTTTATCTTATTATTGAGCTATATGTTACACTAGCTAAGTGGTAAGCTTTGCTTCCAAATCACTTAGATAGCGCAGATGTGTATCAGAGTCAAGAGGAGCTCCACTAAAATAGATATGTTCATCCGGATTTGTTCCTACTCGCAGCGTAAATGTTAAAACTCGAACATCACCAGGAATTGGCATTGCTTGTAGTTCCTGATCATCAGGATAAAATTGGATACCGAATGCTGGAATCATTACATTCTTCTTATCAACAGCCCTTGGAAAGGTTGCTTTGAGTAATTCGCGGAAAGGTTCTGCAAGTAATATATCCAACGAAAAAGGATATTTTGCCGTAATTTCAGAATAATCCAGGATACCTTTTGGTTCACCGATTATGGGTGATCCGTCAGGAGCGCGCAATTCAGCGAAAAACTGATTAAGGCGTTCATAAATATCCGTGATAGCCGATGATGTTCCGGCTACATCGATCACAATACGCCTTTGTTCAAAATGCAGAAAGCGAATTGGAACCAAGTGCTGATCAGCAGCTATCCAGACGCCCATATCAAAGACAAACCCCGGTGGATAAGTAGCCGGAACATCTCCAAAAGTAGGTATAGGTGATCCCATGACAGATGTTTGGAAACGAAAGAGCGATTGAACTTGTTCCTGTACTGGCTTGGTACTCAAGGCTGATAGACGTAAATCATCTGGTTGAAACTCATAAGCTCTTCTGCTTGTGATAATTTTTACCTGCTCAAGCATATTATGCAGCTACCTTTTCCTGTAATTGGTGTGGTTGCAACTGCGTTGCAACTATATTGGATTTTGGACTCGGTTCTTTCAAGGTTGTCACTGATGTAGAAACAGTAAAAGTCATTTGAGATGTTGTACCAACAGGCTCAAGCGTAAGCTGGAAAGTAGTATTCATCCAGTTCTGTTGATTCTCAAAAGTCAAAGACCTATCTGGTTGTGCTAAAGTAAAGCTGCCTGCTGTCACTAACGGAACAAAGGTTATATGATGCGGTATGAATCCACATGCAAGCGCGAAATCAATATAACGACGCAAAGATATTGCACCATCGAAATCTGCCTCCAGGCGAGCTATAGCGGATTGTTTAGTGTTGAGCCGCTCTGCAAGCTGCGCTTGTGTCAGGCCTGCTTGATGCCGTAGAGAGGAGAGGGCATTGGCAGCAGACGCAAGAAAATCAGCTTTGAGGTATTCTATTGTAAATTCTTGACCGTGCTGTTCATCGGTCATTCTCTGCACAAGGTAATCATTCATTGTTCCTGAAATCTGGGTATCTTCATCTCTTTTCATCGTTATAGCTCCCTTTTAAGCTCGTTCCACAACTGTTGGGCAAGTATACGAGCTCGCTGCATATCTTCGGGTTGTCTATTCTTCACCTTTTTGAAAAGGTGAATCCAGTAGGCATCTGAACTTCTATTCAGGAACATAGCTAAAGCACGATACCCATGTTTCGGCCCTACTCGTATTTGACAAAGCCGGTATGGGTCGTCAACCCTGAGATACGGTTCGAAGTGAAATCCGGAGGGTATTTCGCCGTCGTGTTTGCTCACTTTCCAAGCTTTCTCAAACTGGATAATATGGGCGATGATTGATGCAGCTACAGATGTGTCAAGTTCATCAAGAGCTGTACTAAAGTTTACCAGCCTACGAAATACAGTTTCACTTCTCGAACCCACGAGGAGGCTACCCTTTCTCTACATCTTTTGTTCCTTATGCTCATATGCATGGGCCACTACCTCCTCAAAGAGGATTATAACATATTTGTGATAATTATTCTATGATTTTTATGGTACTTTCTACCCCCTCCCCTCCACCACCCCAATCTCCTCCTCCCCCAACCCATACAACCGGTACACCACCGCATCAATCAACGCATCCGTCCTCGCCAACCGCTCCTTCAACGGCAACACCCTCTCCAGGCTCCCCTCATACTCGCGCCTCAGCCTCTCAACCAACCCCGTATCGCTCAAACTCACCCCTAGCTTCCCCTTATTCTTCAGCAAAATATCGTAGAGATCGGCAAACTCCAGGTATGGCTCCCCCTTCTGATAATCGCCGGGATAATCCGTTATTTTCCCCTTGCCTGTTAACACCTCTATTCCTTTGCGCCCCTCCCTATCCGGTAAAATGTGAAGCGTGGTCACCAACCAGTCTAAAAACTGCTTCTGCAAGGCCCGTTTCTCCTTGTTCAGACGGATCATCTCCCCGGCCAGGAATGCCAGCAGGTCGTGTACGACATCCGACTGTTCGGGCTGCTGCGCGAGGTGGTGATCGACGAAGCCGAGGACACAGGCCTGGTCGTTCTTGTCCAGGCAGGTGGCGTAGAGGTTTCTGGCCTTTTCGAGGTAGTAGGCACGTTGTTCGGATGAGAGGGTGAAGTTGATGCGACGAATGGGAACATCCTTCATGAAGACGTAGCTAGGTTCAAAGAATCCCCCTCGTAGTTTTGGCAACGTAACCTCAAAAATGAAATTCATAACAGTACAATTGAGAACAGCTAATAGATACATATCTGCCATTGGAATAATAAAAGTCTTTTGATTGCTATAGTATCTATCAGAATCATAGGCAAACTCTGGCTGCATACAAATATTTGGGTAGATAATTTTTGACTTTTCAAATTCTGCATGGTAGGCAATATTATCTTGGATTTCGTACCATTTATATGGCCCTGGTTTCCTGCCTAACCATTCACCTTGCTTTCTATCATTCCAACTCGTCGGCTTTGGCTCTAATTGAGTTTTATACTGTAACAGATACTGCTTTATCGCTCTGTACCTCGTTATATCTATACCCCGCCTTGTAAATATTAAATATCGCTCCTCAAAGTCAATGTTGTAACGTTTCACATCTTCTCCAACCACGAAAGGTTTAATGATCTCAGCACTTTTGCGGTCTTCGGCAATCAATTTATCACGAGTCTCACGATCGATGACGAAAGCCTCGTTAAAGCCAGTAAGGACGCCTCGCCTGATTGTGCCGTTGACATATTCTCCTAGCGATATACTGATTGCTTTTAGCTTATCCAGAATTGATTGTTCTGAAGTGGCAACAAGAGACCAGTTAGAATCGCTAAAAGCAGTCTCAGGCATTTTCCTTATTTTCGAGAGAATAGCCAGCGGAAGACTCTTAAAGTTCAGCGTTTTCAGTAGTGCATATTCAATCGGGTTAGTATGACGCGGATTGTTACTTGACAATATGATGATAGGGTAGGTCGTAGCATCACCAAATACGGGCAAATCGCCAAAGTCTATCAGCTTTTCCAGCCTTATCTTGTTAGTCAAAAAGGAGCGCAAAGCAGCTCCATAATTCGCTCGCATAAACTTATTAGCTGTAATCATTCCAAAACGGCCACCTGGACGCAGCATCACATTGCCGCGCTCAATAAAATAGGTATACAGATCAGCTATGCTATTAAACACTTCATACATCGTCTTAAATGCTACCTTGTCATCCCCCAATCCTTCTTGCCTTACATACGGCGGATTCCCCACCACTGCATCAAATCCCCCGTTCTCTCTGCGTTTCGTCTCGTCGAAGAAGACTTCGGGGAACTCTAGCTCCCAGTGGAAGAAACGTTTGGTCTTTGCCAGTTCCAGGGCGGTTTCTATGGCTTGCCTGTCTTCTGCATTGGCTTTGCTGTAGTTGCCGGCGACGATGGCTCCGGCGTAGACGCTGGTGGTGATGCGCGCCTTTTTGTTGCCGAAGTATTCGCTGATCCAGACGTCGAGCAGGCGTTTGAAAGGGGCGAGGGCATCGTAGGCGCCTTTGTAGGCCTGGCGCGACGCGGCTACTTCCTCGGCGGTGACGTCGGAGAGTTCGCCGACTTTGCGCATCAACTGGGTGGCGCTGAGCAGTCCGGCGAACTGGTGGCCGAAGAGGTCGTGGCTGAGCGCGTCTTCCACTTCCTGTACGTTGCCGCCGATGAGCGAGTTGCCGCACTTCATGTGGTGGTCGAGGAAGGAGAGCGGCGCTCCGAGCGTGAAGCAGTCGAGCCACAGACTGACCTTGGCGAGTTCGACGGCCATGGGGTTGAGATCGACGCCGTAGATGCAGCTTTTGAGGACGCGGCGCTTGAGCAGGTTGAGGTCGGTGAGCTTGCTCATGTCGATGGTCACGCCCTGGCGCTCCATCTCCTGCTGGATTTCCGAGCGCGTCTGGGCCAGTTCGTGAATGATGGGGTTCCAGCGAAAGGCGGTCAGGATTTTGGCCATCTGGTCGGTGATGTAGTCAACGGCCTCGACCAGGAAGTGGCCGCTGCCCATGGCGGGGTCAAGCACTTTGAGGTCGAAAAAGGCCTCGTTGAGCGTCTCGCGGAACTTCTTGTAGGTCTCGTTTTCGGCGCTGATGTCCTTGCGGTTCAAGGCCCGAACCTTGTCTTTCTCTACCTTGAGTGTCTTTTCAGCTTCACGGAAGAGCGGGCGCAGGCTCTCCAATTTTTCCGCCAGGACGGGTCCAACGGTGTGTTCGACGATGTATTTGACGATGTAATCGGGGGTGTAGTAGCTGCCGCTGGCCTTGCGCTCGCGGCGGTCGTTCTCGAGATAGACGCTGCCTTTGGGGAGCGTCTTGTCGCGGGCGTCCTTGCCGCGCCCCTCTTTGAGGATGGGCAGCTTCTTCTGCTGCGCCTCGGCATAGGGAACGATCTCCTCGGTCTTTTTGCCCTTGACGACGACCATGACTTCGGGCGCGACCCGCAATTTAAATTCGAGCAGACCCTCGTAGATGCTGCCAAGCTGGCGCACGCCCAGGCTTTTGTAGTCGATGAAGGCGAGATCGTGGCGCTTTTCATCGCGGTCACGCGCCATCAGATCGAGTCCCAGCGCCAGCTCGCGGTCGGGAATCTTGCAGGTTGCCAGGAAACGCGCGACACCGGCTTCGGGCGAGCTATCCTGCGGGTCGGGCTGTGTCAAGAAAAGGCCACCGTTGTAGACGGGCACGTTGAGGGCAGCGTTGCCCTTATCCACAGCCGAAAAAAGCTCCTGCAGCCGGTCGTAGAAGGCGGTGCTGAGGTCGTTGTAGGCGTCTTTCAGCTTGCGCGGAGCCTCGTCTTCAATCGTACCGGCCTTCTGGGCGATCTCCCTTTTCAGCTTTTCCAGGCTCTTTTCGTAGTAGCCGCGCTCTTCGCGCACGGGCAGCAGGTCGCGACTCTCGGCATACAGCAGGAAGAGCAGGCGATAGAGGAAGGTAAGCGTGGCGCTGAAGTAGGGTTCCAGCAAGGCATCGCGTGTACTGGCATCCAGGCTATCCAGGTTGGCGGGAAGCTGCTCTGTACGGCGAGCGTAGATGATGAAGCCGCGGGCGAAGTGCGGGAAAATCTCGAAGAAGACACGCTCTTTCAGACGCTCTCCCAGTTCGCGGGCGTAACGTTCGCTTTCGCTCATCAGGCTGTCCAGGAAACTTACCTGGCGTTGTTCGCCATCCACGAATCGTTCGCCGGGAACAAAGGCGGCGGCGCGGAAAAAGTGCCAGAAGTAGCGGAAGGCGAGTTCGCGATGCGGAGGTGGCTGCGCGAGGGTCTCTTCGAGGTCGATTTCATAGTAGTTGGTGGCGCGACTGTGGGCCCTGGCGGAATAGAGGCGCCAGGTCTTGCCGTTAGTGACGATGGCCCAGTCGGCCTCACCGGAGTCCAGCAGAGTGACGACGACCGCGCCGGGATTCTCGTCGGGCGTCGAATTGTCGCGCTGCTCGTCCTTACCATCGAGGCTGCGGCCCCAGGTATAGGCCAGGCAGAGCGCCAGGGGTTTATTCTGTTTGCCTGATTTATCGGCAGCCCGCGGGACACTATCTGTTATATAGAGCCGGTAATCCGGTTCAGCCGCACCATTATTACTGGCTTTTACGGATTGGAACGCGAAGCCCAGGATGGAGAAGACGGGTTCGAGCAATTGAGCGCGTGTCAATGACTCGGGCTGGTTGGAAAAGGTCTCGCGCACATCGGCGTAGAGTTCGCGCAGGCCGTGGAAGGCGCGCGTCATGGCTCCGGCTGCGGCGGAATCTTTCCATTCGGGGCTATCAGGCAGGCGCCGGGTCAGGTAGTAATCGGAGAAGAGCGCGCGGTTATTGAAGAACGGCTCGCTCCAATCGGCCACATCGTAGGCGCTGAGGAGTTTTTCGTACTGGGCAATGGTGTCGCTTTCGGTATAGCTGAAACGGCGCAGCACGCGCACTGCTACATCATCTGGATTGCGGCGATTGACAGTCAGAACACGAGGTCGCACTCCCACCTGTTTAGAGACGGGTGGCAGCGCAGCAGTCTCCTGACCCTTCGCGAGGTCGGCATTATAGCGTTCCACCAGCACGAAATCGAGGCGCTGGTAGTCGTCAGTGAGGACGAGCAGGTAATCGCCGGGCCGGTTGCGGAAGTTGCGCACAATGGCCTGGGTGGCAGCGACGGTGACAGATTTGAGTTCGAAAAGATAGACCTCGAACATGCGCGCATCCTGGCTGGCGAGGCGTTCGATGCGGGTAATATTGGACTTCAAGAGATCGTTCGTGAAGCCCATGGCGGCGATGTTCTGGACGAGCCGTTCGTTGGTATCGTAGCCCAGCCTGGCAAAAAGGGCGGCCAGGGCATCGCGATTGGCAAGCAATAGAATATCCTCGCGGGAGAGTTCGTAGTCTTCTCGAAGCATGCGGCAAATCCTGCATTTCTATACGAAAGTGACTGGAGTTGTGGCCTGTGTTGCCTGAGTGCAAGACTATCACGATTGGTAGGGGTTGTCAATCTTATAGCTCGCCTTGACATCTTCCCTCCCCATGTTCCATAATAGAACCAGAAAAAAAGTGAGAATGATTATCATTATTAGGGTGACCTGACATGGAAACAATCACGAAAACAAAACTGAATAGTAATGCGCAGGCGGTGCTGCATATCGTACTGGAGGCGCACAACCATCCGACGGCGCTGGAGATTTACGAGGCGGTAAAGACTGTGCGGCCCAATATGGGTCTGGCCAGCGTTTACCGCATCCTGCATAGCCTGGCCGAGCAGGGCTATATCCGGGAGATTGGACGCGACGAGGAGGGCAATCGTTATGATGGCAATACCTCGCGCCATGACCATGCCGTCTGCACGAACTGCGGCGCCTTGCTGGATGTGCCGGTCGATGTCCATGTACCGGCGGACGCTTTAGAGCAGGCGGCACGCGCGGCAGGCATCGAACTGGGGTCCTACGAAGTTCGGCTCTATGGTCTCTGCCCGTCGTGCGCGACACGTACTGAATAGTAAATGATAGAGGAGCGTTTTTCCATGCTCTTCCTTCCACATACAAAGGAGTTCAGCAATGCCCGGTGAACAACAGACACCTGTCAATGTCAATAAAGCCAGTAGCGTCGAGAATGAGACACCTGTTTCCGATAAACTTGAGAGAATGTCAGAGCAAGATCAACTGGTAGCCGAGACGCCGGATACGCTTAAGGGACAACTGGCGGAATTGTTTCACGCGATTCGGACGCGCGATGATACATCGCGCAATTTCCTGCTGCGCGTGGTGCAACCTGGATTGGCGGGCTTAATGGATGGCTCGGTCTCCACGCTAGCCCCCATCTTCGCGACAGCTTTCGCCACCCATCACGCCTTTTACGCCTTCCTGGTCGGCATCGCAGCCGCGACCGGCGCCGGTATCAGTATGGCGTTTTCGGAGGCGCTTTCGGATAATGGCGAGCTGACGGGACGTGGAAGCCCGGTGATACGCGGCGCGATTACCGGTATTATGACCTTCGTTGGCGGCGCGTTGCATACGCTGCCGTTTCTGGTCCCCGATCTACACCTGGCCCTGATTATCGCGTACTTCGTGGTAGCTTTTGAGCTGGTGTTGATTTCGGCCATCCGTCATCGCTACTTTGGGACGAACTGGCTTATCTCGGTCGTGCAGGTGGTTGGAAGTGGTGCGCTGGTCTTCGCGGCTGCATATATATTCGGCAATGCGTGAGGAATGAACCGGGGCAAAGCGAGACGATAATGAGGTTTTAACAAAGCAATCCGGCAATAGTGGTTCCGTATAGAGGGCCGGTGAAGGATTTTCACAAATTAGTCCGGCAAAGGGACGGGGCCGATCAAAAGAATTTTCACAAATTAGTCCGGCAAAGGGACGGGCCGATGAATCGGCGATGGGCGCGATAAATCGGCCCCTACGAATTTATGTGGGCGGCATGATGGGAGGGTCGTTGCGCCTGCACATGTACTGCCGTTACACTCTTCGTGCAATGATCACAGACCGAAACAAGAACATAACTGTGAGGAGCACGTAACAAATGGGTATGGTGGCCGCACAGCTTGCAACCGCAGCGCGCGCAAGTCGAGGCATCCCACCGCGCGAGCGATCTATTACAGAGCGAGCATTTTTCCCTGGTATGTAAAAGACTCATTGCTCTATTCTCCATTTCAATTCCAATCAGCGTTCAAAAAGAGTTGCGTCTTCGACCGGGCGCAGCGGATATAACTCCATGCCTTTGCTCTCAAGTTGGGCTTAGGATATGCTCATATCCAACCTCTTTACTATGATATTAGCACACCCTAATATCCGGCGTCAAGAGCACGTTATAGTCGAATTTTTCCTTGACAACTCTACAATAAATATGTTATGAATAAGGCATTGGATGTACCAGGACAGGAAAGGGACAGTATAAGATACAGACAATATCTTGTACAAGTCACCGATAATGAAAGAGAGAAATCGATGACCCGTCGTACACCCGTGCTGAGCCTCGTTTTCGTCACCTGTTGTATCAGTATCCTTTCATTCGTATTTCTACAGTTTGCCGGATTTCATCAAACGTCACAGGCCCGCGCCGCTTCACTTTACTCGATACAGTTTATCCCTAACGTTAACTATGGGGATGGGACAATAGCGGAAGAAGTCCTGGATGAATGTTTACCTGTGAACACGCATTCCTTAGAGCCAGGCGTTATTATGATACACGGAGGTGGTTGGGTCGGAGGACAGAAAGAAAAATACGATATGATGTGTAAGCACTATGCATCTGAGGGATACATCGCCGTCACGATAGACTATCGCCTGGCTAATCCAAATCTTTCACAAGATACCGATCATTGGCCAGACCAGATCGGTGATGTCCAACTGGCGGTTCGCTTTCTGCGCGCGAATGCTTCTTCTCTTGGTCTTGATCCTGGACGTATTTGTTCGCTAGGAGATTCAGCTGGGGCGCACCTGGCCTTGATGCTTGACGAGTTGCAAACTATTCACCCATCAGATGTAGCCGGTGAATATCCAAACGAGTCACCCACCGTTGAATGCGTCGTCGATCAGTTCGGGCCAACCGATCTGCGTGAATTATATTTTCAAAACAGAAAGAACCAGGAAGTCCAAAACGATATCCCTGCTCTTCTGGGTAGAAAGCCTTACCCGCTAAAAAAACCAGACCCGCTCGCTAACGATGCCTCTCCGATCGATAACATTGCTCCCCAAACAGGACCGGCGCTCATTATCCAGGGCACCCTGGATAAGACGGTGCTACCAGATCAGTCAAAACAACTCTATCAGGCGCTTCTGAGTGATCAACGTTCGCCTCAATATATTTCCTATGATGGAGGGCACGAATACAGCGGCCTTAAGCCATCCCAACTTCAGGCCATTATGACTCAGATCAACGACTACCTGAATGCTCGATTGCAGCCTGAAAATTAATAAGGTTATAAAAACCCAATCGAGCCACCCGGATCAGCTTCCGAGAGAATAGGGTCGGCTATCCCTTCGTGCATAAACTCCGCGAGCAGCTTTCCTGCCATCATGCCTTTCTCAAAGCCAGAAGAACTGAGGCCTGTGAGCAGGTAGAGATTGTCGAAACGAGGAATCTTGCCGATCAATGGATGCAGGTCGCGAGTAAAGGGCATCCAGCCGGCCCAGGTACGGACGATGGGCAGGTCTTTGAGGAATGGGAAGAGTTCGAGCGCGTGGGCGTGATTGACTTCGATACCGGCCTGTTCAGGGATTTTGGGAACGTTCACCTGCCTGTCACCACCGAATATGATCTCGCCCTCGCGCGTCTGGCGACCATAAAGATGACGGGTGAGCCGCTGACCCTGGCGATGGGTGAGTTCGAGCGGGGTTTGCTCATCGCTGTAGGGATGCGTATGCCAGTAGAAGTGCGACTCCAGCGCGCCGATACTGTGAAAAATTCTGGGTGGCTGAGGAGCTGTGGCCCACATCTGGCCGCGCACAGGATAGACGGGAATAGAGAGGCCAAGCATAGCGCCGAGGTCGCGACACCAGGGACCGGCGGCTAAGACAAGCGTTCGAGCTTTGAATGTCGCCGGTGGCGTGATGACCTCGTAGCTGCCCTCATCCAGGTGCGTAATGCCGGTAACAGTGTGGTGCGTGAGGATGCTCGCGCCATGTCTCTGCGCGAGCATTGCCAGCGCCTGCACAGTTTTCACGGGATTGGCATTGCCGCCGTAGGGATAGTAGAGACATCCCAGGATATGCGGGCTGAGTTCGGGTTCGATGCTGCGCGCCTCGCGAGCAGAAAGCAACTCCACCCGGTGCCCGGCGGCGGCCAGATTGTGGGCTTCTCGTTGGGCAAAAGCGTATTGTTCAGCGGTCTGGATGGCCTGAAGAGAGCCGCTCTGACGAAACTCGATGTCATAGCCGAGATCAAGCTGCAAGATTTTGAAGATTTCCAGGCTGCCGAAGTTGAGCGTTGATACGAGATCGGGTGTGTTACTCCAACCCGTGGCCCAGATCGTACCGGCATTCAGACCGGATGCTTCACTTGCAAGCTCATTTTGCTCTAGCAAGATCACCTCGTGTCCATCCTGCGCGAGATAGCAGGCAGTAGCCGTACCTGCTATTCCGCCACCTATTATGATGATCTCGCTTTGAATCCGGGCCATAGATTTTCTCCGAAAGAAGCTCAATGCAGAGCTAATGACCGCAACGGGAGATATCCGCTGAATATAATAGTATCATACGCTCGAAACGGTGATATCATGAGTGATGGAAGATATTCTACTTACTTTTTGTTAGTTTAATAAGAGATACTTTTCTACCACGGGCACAGGTTGAGCGTCAAAGCCCGTGAAACATCGCAGGGTTTGCGAGAATGGAGATGAATTTTATGTCAACGGAACAGCAAGCGTCAACAACGGCGAGATCGATCCATCCCGGCACGAGTATTGGACTGGTAACATTGCGCGTCGCGAATCTTGAGCGCTCGCGGCGTTTTTATGAGGGCGTGCTGGCATTCCAGCCTGTCGAGCAGGCACCGGGAAGAGTTGTGCTAGGTGACAGGGATAAGCAGCCGCTGCTGGAATTGATCGAGGTTCCAGGAGCTGCGCCGCAGCCGCGCAGGGCAACGGGCCTTTATCACGTGGCTATTCTCTTTCCAACACGTGCCGATCTCGGTCGCGAACTGGAGCGCGTTTTCCAGGCGGGCTTGCAGGTTGGCCAGGGAGATCACCTGGTGAGCGAGGCGCTGTATCTTTCCGATCCTGATGACAATGGCCTCGAACTCTATCGCGACCGTCCCAGGAGCGAATGGCGCTGGACAAACGGTATGGTTCAGATGGCTACCGACCCGGTCGATATCCGTGGCATCCTCGAGGAGGGCAGGCGCGGGGTTAAACCATGGGAAGTGATTCCGGCGGGGACGCGCGTTGGTCATATCCATTTGCAAGTCGGCGATATCGCGGAGGCGAGGCGCTTCTATTCCACCATCCTTGGTTTCGATATCACCGCGGATTTATCGGCGCACGGGGCGCTTTTCGTCAGCGCCGGTGGCTATCATCACCACATCGGCCTGAACACCTGGCACTCGCGCGGAGCAAAACCGACACCATCGAACGCCGCCGGTCTGCAAAGCTATGTGATTAACATTCCTACACGTGAGGGCTTGCAAGAAGTCAGGCAGCGGCTGGTTGCGTATGGCGTTCCTTTTGAGGAGCAGGAAAACAGCATTCGCGTCAATGATCCCTGGCAGAACACGATTATCCTGCAAGTTCAATAAGACGAGTTGAGCGATCACCATGCAGGGCAACCGCGCGGTTGCCCTGCATGGTGATCGCTCAACTCGTCCTGGGAAAAAACTAAAGGCTGCCGGTAAAGGGCTTGACCCGCGGACGGAACTGCTCTTCCGGCCGCATCAACAGCCCCAACTTCATCAGCAAGCCCTCGAGAGAGTTCATCAAGCCCTGAAATGGATCGCCTTGCGGTCTCACACTGGCGGCCAGGCGAATCTGTTGTGCCTCACGTTCAAGTTCTTGCCGGCGCATGGGTGCGTATTGCTCATGGTAATAAATTGATAACATTGTTGTTGTTCCTTTCTTTTTTATCTGTTTGAACTATAGCTGGTTACTTTAAACAATCCTCACACTACCCTACGAGTTGTTGCATATTTTTTTCATTGGCTTTCGCTCACCCGCCTGGTGAACTTCTTTATGTCCTAAGTTTACCCATCCCATGGCATCTATACATCCGTAAAATAACGTGTCAGACTACGTATCTACCAGAAAGAGGCCTGGCTTTTGTGCTGGCGGAAGGAGCAATCCCTCCGCGCACTGTGAACGATGTGACCGGACTACGTTTAGTGCTGTGGCAGCGATGCCGGCAGCGAGGGTTTCTGGTGCGGAGGCACGTCTGAACTTACCGCGTTAAGCTGGATAACGGAAATCGAAGCATTGTACGAATAGGTATTAGAATCATGTGCATAATCGGTGCAAAGCAGCTCGAACTGATCACCCGCGCCAATACCGGTAGCATCCGTGATGGTAATGGTTGAATACTGTTTGTTGCTCACGGGGCCGATAGTCCCGTATATATTGCCGCTAAAGCCACCCACTGATGCAACGAAACAAGTAACCGTATCACCCGTATCGATAACTGCCATCTCCGTGGCGGTGACAATATAGCTACTACTCTGGGCCATGGGAGATGTTACCACAACAGGAGTAAGGTTGCCATTGCTGATATTGACGTTGCCATTGGCGCTGAAGTAGCCCTGGGAAACTCCCGCGGGTCCTTGTGGTCCTTGTGGTCCCTGCGGTCCTTGTGGTCCCTGTGGACCCTGCGGCCCCGTTTGATTCCACTGGATCAAGGTATAGCCGGACTTACATTTGCCGCTCTGCTGGAGCATGTAGATTTTGCCGGTGTTATAGTTGACGCAGGCATAATAGATCGAGTTTTGAGAAATGCTTCTCGCCGATGCCACTGAGGCCTGTATCAGCAGCGTTGCCAGGAGGCTGAGGCTTAACAGGCTCGCAATACGAAATTTTCTACTGAATAAGGTATCCAAACGTTGAGAGACCGTTTTCATGTGTTCTTCTCCTTTTTACTTTTTAAATGTCCTTGTTCACTTCCTGCAGTGAACTTCTTTATGTCCAAAGTGTATCAGGCAGGCAGTGCGAACACATCCGTGAAATAACGTGTTGGGCTACGTAAATGAAAAAGAGGTCCAGAAAGGCGATTCGAGCGGGGTAGAGAGGAGCAATACGTAGTTATACGTAATCAAATAAGCTGGTGTTCGCTCGCATAGCGAGTGGCCGCGCTGCGTGAGGTGACCTGTATCTTGCGATAAATCGAAGTCAGGTGGGTATTGACGGTGCGAGGGCTGATGATGAGCTGGTCGGCTATCTCGGCGTCGGATAGGCCCTGGGCCAGCAGGCGTAGTACCTCTACCTCGCGTGCTGACAGACCGGCGGGAAAGGCAGGAGCTTTTTCTACAGTGACAGGTTGTGCTGGCTGCGAGCTTTGTTTGGGAGGCAGAGCCGCATTCGCTGATAATGCCTCCTCCGGGGACATGGCCCGTCCTTCTGCCCACAGGCCGGCAAAGATTTGTTCTCCAAAGAAGGCGCGCAGTTCTGTTACCGAGCGCCGGTAAGGGCCACGCTCGACAGGGATCATAGGAAATGCAACGTCTTCGCGCAGTTTCTCGGCTGCTCCCCACAGCCGCACGGCCCAGACCCTCTGTCCAGAAGCCGCCGCCAGCAACGCCATGCCCTCCAGACCTAGAGTGGTGATCTCTGTTTTGTCACCTACCTCGTCTGCTATCGCCAGGCTCTTTTCAAGAAGAGCACGCGCGGTGGCGTAATCTCCCTGAGCGGCGATGATCCTGGCAAGCATAGCGCTGGCCACACCTTGTGACCTGCGGTCTTGTATGCTGGTGAAAAATGAGATGTGCTCTTCTACCAGCAGGCGAGCCTTTACCAGGTCTCCCTGGGTGAAAGCCAGCAGGCCGAGTAAGAAGCGAGCATGTGCGGCATTAACCTTATCAGATAACTCCTGGGCGAGCGCTATACACTCATCGAGAAAACGAACGATCTCATTCATAGGAGGATTCTCGTGAGATACATACTGTAACTGAGCCAGTTGGAATAGGAGGCTTATTATGAGGCGCGTATTTCCAAGTTCTCTGCATATTGCCAGGGATTCGGAGAAGAGGCGATACGCTCCTTCAAAATCTCCCTGGTTCTGTGCCAGGTATGCCAGGTTATTTAACGACAGCGCAATCCCTCGCCTGTCGTTCAGGTCTTTGAAGAGTGCAAGGCTTTCCTCGTAAAGGGCGTGTGAGCGGGGAAAGTTACCATCCTGGTAGGCCAACCAGCCGAGATTACGCAAGCTATAGGCGATCCGGTTTGTGTCTCCAAGTTCTCTGCTGAGTGCCAGGCTTTGCTCTAACAGTGCCTGCGCCCGTTTGCGGTCACCCAGGTTTCCCAGCAGGATAGAGGCTGTGACTAAGGCTTGCGACAGAAGACCTGGCGAGGCTCCTTCACTCTTAGCCAGCGCCCGCTCTATAAATGACCATCCCTCAGACAGGTATCCTTGAGTGCGCCAAAAATTTTCTAACAGGGATGCCAGGCGCAGGGCCATTTCTATGCGTTGCATACCTGGCTTCTCACCCTCAGTTTCCAGCATCCATGACATGGCGGCGCGTAGATTATCATAATCGCGCTGCAGGGGCTTTATCCAGTTGGTTTGCCGCGTAGTCTCTTCGACAAACTGAAGATAAAATGCCGCGTGCGCCCGGCGCGCATCCTCCATCTCCCCTTTTTGTTCCAGCAACTCTCGCCCGTATTCGCGAATGGTTTCCAGCATGCCCAGGCGAGGCTCCTCCTCCGCATCCTCCTGCCGGGGTGGTAGTACCAGGCTTTTATTTACCAATGAGTCTATGCCATCCAGAATTGATCCTATTGACCCTGTTGGCACGGTCGCCTGGCTATTTCCCTCGTACAGCGCTGAGCCTATCGCCTCCACTGCCGGTAAAGTGAAACCGCCGGTGAAGACCGAACACAGGCGGAACAGGCGCTGCTCCCAATCGTCCAGCAGGTCATAGCTCCACTGTATGGTACCGCGTATGGTCTGCTGCCGCGAGGGACTGCCGCTGGCTCCCCTGGTCAAGATACCCAGCGGATGTTCCAGGCGTTTAAGGAGGCTTTGCGGAGGCAGTAGTTTGATGCGAGCGGCAGCCAGCTCGAGCGCGAGCGGCAATCCATCCAGGCGAGCGCAGATGTTTGCCACGATAGGAGCATTGGCCGGCGTCAGCTGAAAGGATGGTTGCACAGCCTGGGCGCGTTGGATAAAGAGTTGTACGGCGGCTGCTTGAGCGATACGTTCATGACCAGGTCGTCTGGAGAGGTCTGGCAGGCTCAGAGGAGCGACCGGAAATTCGTACTCGCCGGGGATGCGCAGCGTGGCCCGGCTGGTAAGCAAGACATGCAGGTCAGGGCAGAAGGCTAAAAATTCTGCCAGTCGTGGAGCAAACGCTACAATCTGCTCCAGGTTATCCAGCACCAGCAATATCTCATGCTGTTGAAGATACGCTTGTAGTTGTTCTTGCAGTGGGTGATCGGCGGTTTCTCGCAGCCCAAATGCCTGAGCGATGGCCGGCATGACGAGCGCAGGATCGTTCACCGGGGCCAGTGATACGAAGCAGACGCCATCCGCAAACTCGTCCACCATCGAACAAGCGACCTCGAGCGCCAGGCGTGTTTTGCCCACGCCGCCCGTTCCAGTCAGCGTGAGGAGTCGAACTCCCGGACGGCGCAACATGGCACGAATCGCTGCCACCTCACGTTCGCGTCCAATGAACGGCGTGAGTTGGAGCGGCAACCGGTATTGAGAGGTTCGCTCAGCAGCGTCTCGCTTTTGGGGGAACGCGATAATTTTGTCCTGCACCATTCATGGCCTTCCCGATTACCAGCTATGGCAACGATGCCCATAGGGATGATGAAGGTTTCATTGACTTTATTATAAACCGTTTCGAGCCTGTTTGTAAGTAATTATCAATACCTTGCAAGCAGGCCAAAGCAAGGGTGATATCAGATAAGCCCATGCTCAACAGCGTAGCGCGTAGCCCCACTGCGGGTCGTCACCTGAATCTTACGATAGATGGAGGTCACGTGGGTATTGACGGTGCGGGGGCTGATGACGAGGCGTTCGGCAATCTGCGCATCGGAGTAGCCTTGCGCAAGCAGGCGCAATACTTCGACCTCACGCGCGGTCAGTTCGTCAGGGTAGGTCTGAACCCTCAATGATGGGGTTGATGCTGCTTGCGAAACCTTTTTTGCCGCCGCGGATGGCCGGGCTGGTACAGGGCCGGGAGGCGCTGCCTGCGCAGTATCTTTTACCGGAGTGGGACCAGCGAGAGCATCTTCGAGTGGCATCGTCTTTCCTCTGGCCCACGCCCTATCAAAAGCCGGCGTGCCAAGAAAAGCGCGCGCACCGGCTATGGCCTGCTCATAGGAGGCACGATCAACAGGCGGAATGGGGGCGCCAATCTCTTTGCGCAAGGACTCGGCTGCTCCCCAGAGTTGTGCTGCCCACAGGAATGATTGTTGCTGGGTAGTGGCCGGAGCGGAGACAGCCTGTATCGCGGCCAGCTGCGCCAATCCTTCCAGGCAGATGACGATGTTCATCTTATTGCCTGTCTTTCTAGCCTCGTCCAGGACCTCCTGGTACAATGTGCGCGCCGCCGCATAGTCACCCTGGATGACGTATATTCTGGCCAAAAGAAGGAGAGACCCCGCGAGGCCCTCGCGATCCCCGATTTCTTTAGAAAGTGCAATACTCTCGTCAACCACCGGGCGGGCCAGAGTTGGGTCAGCCCGGTTGAGTGCGAGCTGGCCGGAAAGGCGCAGGCAGTCGGCTATATCTTCTCGATCACCCAATTCTTTAAAAAGAGCGAGAGCATCTTCAAGCAGAACGTGTACCCGGGCGACATCCTTCTGAGAGGCGAAAAGCGCCTGTGCCAGTTGGAGGAGCGAACTCGCAATCCCCTCCTTGTTTCCCAGACCTCTATGTATCGCCAGGCTCTCTTCGGCCAGAACACAGGCGCTGTCATATTTCCCCAACTCCCTGTGCAGGCGCGCCAGGCGGTAGAGCGACCACGCCACGCGCTCCTGATCATCGGCTTCCTTAAAGAGTGCCAGGGCCTCTTCCGACAACACAAGGGCGGCATTAAGATTGCCTCTTGCCCTGGCTACTCTTTCCAATTGATGGAGGGCAAACGCGATACCCTGCGCATCTCCGAGTCCATGGTACTGTTCCAGCCCCGCCTGTGGCTGCATCTCTGCCTGTAAGATAGGCAGTTGTCGCGTGCGCGCCTGCCTGGCATAGAGCGCAAGCGCCTCTTCCGCCAGCACTTCCGCGCGGTCAACATCGCCCTGGTTGAGCGCTATATTCGCGGCAGCATTGAGCGCCTTGGCGCGCGCAGGCGTTTTGATGCCCTCACTTCCTGCCAGAATCCGCTCCAGGAAGCTCCGACCTTCACTTAAGTAGCCACGCACCAGCCAGAATCTGCGGAGCGCACCGCCAAAGCGTAAAGTCTTCTCCACATTGCCCCCATCTACCCTCTGTTCAAGCAACCATTCAAGGGCCAGGCGCAGGTTCTCATGTTCGTGTTCCAGGCGGTCTAACCAGGTGGCCTGTTCTGGGCCGGCAAGTTTTGGCTCTACCTCCTCCACAAATATCAGGTAGAAATCAGCATGAGCCTGCCTGGTGCGCTCCATCTCTCCGCTCGCGGCCAGGCACTCGAGTCCATACTCTCGAATGGTCTCCAACATACGCAGGCGAGGCTCCTCTTCTTGCTCTTGCAAGGTGGGTGATCGTAACAGGCTCTTTTCGATAAGCGATTCGACACCATCTAAGACCGGTACGGCCTCGCCGTCTTCACCATCCAGCATGGCACAGAGAGCTTCAGCGGCTTCTAAACTGCAGCCATCCCTGAAGACGGATAGCCTGCGGAAGAGACGCTGCTCCCAGGCATCCAGCAGATCGTAGCTCCACCGGATGGTACTACGCAGCGCCTGTTGTCGTAACGGCAACGCCGGGGAGCCGGCAGTGAGTACTTGAAGGCGCTGCGCGAGGCGAGGCAGCAGGGCATGCGGGGGGAGCAGTTTGATACGGGCGGCGGCCAATTCTATGGCCAGTGGCAGGCCTTCCAGTTGCACACAGATCTCGGCAAGCACACCGGCGTTGGTCGTAGTCAGCTCAAAGGCCGGAATCTGCGCCTGCGCGCGTTGGACGAAGAGGGCGACGGAGGCACATTGAGCAAGCGCCTCTTTTCCAGGCAGATGTTTCAAATCCGGCAGCTCCAGCGGGGATACTACAAAGAGCAGTTCACTGCTGATACGCAAAGCAGCGCGGCTGGTGACAAGCACCTTTAGCCGCGGACAATTGCGCAGCAACTGCTCAAGCTGCGCAGCCGCGTCGATGATCTGTTCGAAGTTGTCCAGGATCAGTAGCAGTTGTCTTTCATGCAGGAACTCACTCACCTGATCAAAAGGAGGGCTGTCCCCGCTCTCAGGTATATCCAGTTCGCGTGCGATTGCCGGCATCAACTGATCCGGTTCACGAATCGTGGCCAGTTGCACAAAGCAAACTCCGCCGCTGAAGGCGCCGCGCAATTCGGCAGCAAGCTGGAAGCTTAACCGTGTTTTGCCGATGCCACCTGGCCCGAGCAAGGTGAGGAGGCGCACATCTGGGCGCATCAATAGAGCGCGAATATCCGCGATGTCCTGCTCGCGCCCAATCAGCGGTGTCAGGACGGTAGGTACCTTCCAGATGGGTGCAGGCCCAGGAGGCGCAAGGGGATTTGTTGTTATATTTATGAGGGGCCGATCAATCGGCGCTGGGCGCGATGAATCGGCCCCTACGGGCGTTTCCGCGGCTTGCTGGAGGGCGAAGGCAAACTCTTGTATCGTGGCGAAGCGCTGCCGCGGGTCTTTTGCCAGTGCCCGCAGTACTACGTCTTCGACGACAGGTGAAAGATCAGGCAACCGGTTCCGCAATGGTGGGGGCGGCGCGGAGAGGTGCTGCATGGCAATTTCGAGCAGCGTACCCTGAAAAGGAGGTTGACCGCACAACCATTCATAAATGACAACGGCAAGCGCGTATTGATCGCTCGCTGCTCGCGATTGGCCTTGAAGTTGTTCGGGTGCCAGGTAGAGCGAAGTTCCCGCAACCTGTTGAAGCAGGCTATGGTTGCTATACGTGGCGCTCGAACGAGTGAAGAGGGCCAGGTCGAAATCGCTGAGCAAGAGGTTATCCTGGGAATCGAGCAGCATGTTCTCCGGCTTGATATCACGATGAATCAGGCGCCGGTCATGGGCATATTGCAGGGCCGAGGCGAGCTGCTGAACATACAGGACGATGGTATCCAGCGGCAAGACTGTGCCCGCCGGATGCCGCTGGCGCAGCGTGCCCCCGGACGCATAGCCCATAACCAGAAATGGCACATCATCTTGCACCGCGAAGTCCAGCACGCGCACAATATGGGGATGAGAAAGGCTCGATAGTGCTTGCGCTTCCTTTAAAAACTGTTCGGCATCCTGTCCGGCAAGCTGCGTGCGCAGGATTTTTAGCGCGGCATAGCTTTTGAGGTAAACATGCTCCCCCAGGTAGACCGAGGCCGAACCGCCCTGGCCTAACAGACGTAAGATACGGTAGTTGCCGAGTTGCTGCCCAACAAGGTCTTGCATGATACACCTTCTAGCAAACACCCCCTACTCGCCTTCGTTTCAATGCTATATGAAGAAGCCTCGGATGTCAAGGCGTGGGATTTCTCGCGTGAAGTTAAACGAGTGGAGGATGTCAGCGCGCGAACCAGGGAAAGAAGCGCGACACGCGCTGCTGGTACTCCTCGTAATTGGGATATTTATCAAGCAGGTGACGTTCCATCAAGGGAATGCTGATGCCAAGGAAGAGCAACAGGATAGCAACCGGCCCAACGATGACCCACCAGAAACCGGGATGCGCCAGCGGAACAAAGAGATACAACCCCCACCAGAAAAGCACCTCGCCAAAGTAGTTCGGATGGCGCGACACCGACCACAATCCAGGCGGAATCAGCTCTCCAGGCACTTTCTGCTGCCTGCGAAAGCGCTGCATCTGTACATCCGCTGTTCCCTCGATGAGTATGGCGCTGAGCGTTACCAGGGCAGCGACGACATCCAGCCACGACAGCTGGACATTGTGATCGCTCAAGGCCGGCCATAAGGACAGGCAACCCAGAAAGACCAGGATGGTAGGCATGAGATGAATGCCAAGAAAGCTAACAGGCCAGTAAAATGCGCCCGCCTGTTTATGAATGTCCTGGTAGCGCCAGTCTTCGTGGCTCAATCCATGCCAGCGAATCGCCCAGTTGGTGGTCAGGCGAATGGCCCACAGGCAAACGAGCGCGAAGATCAGCACATGGCGCGCACTGGCAAAGCCATCAGAGCCGGGTTGGAACAGCCAGAAGAGGGCGATGGGTACCGGCGCAACGCTCCAATAGGGATCATAGACGCTGGAATTATTCGCGAGGACACTGAAGATGAAGACGACGATGGTCGCGGCCAGGTCTGCTAATCCTACAATGACGATTGGTGGGTAAGCGTGAAATAAGATGCCGGTGCCCACAGCTGCCGCGCCTGCCAGCACATAGGCAACAAATACGAGCAGAAATCCTCGAATCATACCCGCACTCCTGTCTCGCTCGCCTGCGCTGTTGCGACGCGCCTGGTAAAAGGATGCGCACTTAATCCCATGCGGACCAGGATGATCAATGGAAAGATGATCCAGGAGGCGTTAGCGGCAACGACCAGCGCCAGGTGCGGAGTGCGGTATTGCCCGAAAGCCTCTTCACTAAGAATCATGATGACGCCGGAGATCATGGAGACGGCATAGATGATGCTGGGGATGCGAATCCACTCTTTACCCTTGATATAGGCATAGGTGGCGATCAGATAAAATGGGCCGTACAGCAGGTTATCCAGCCAGATGGTCACCTTGAAAAAGGGCGGACGCGCGATCAACAGCGGGTCGAAGTTGAAGCCCCACCAGTGGACGGCATCGATAACCGGCCCCGGCGGCCAGATCGGATAGCTGAAGTGGTAGGGATTGGCGATAACCAGTTGTTCGGTATCGATCAAATACGACACGAACAGCAGATTGATGAGGAAAAATGCCACAAGCAGGATGTCGACGCGACGCTGCGAGAAAGGGATTGTCTCTACCATGGGTATGACGCTCCTTATTCGTTTGACGATCAGACTTTATTATAACAGATGAGGGGATGAACTGTTGAATTTTTCCAATCGAATAGGGCAGGGCACTGTCCCTACTTCATCTGCCTGTTCTTCGCCCGCACGCGCTCATAGAGCTCTTCCATCACGCTGATGAAAGACACGTCTTTGTGCCAGAAAGCAGGATAATCTCCCTGCTTCTTGATCAGCAGCGCCGGAACGGTGGGCTGTGAGGGCGCAGTTGGGGCGGCGGGCAGTCTCCTGGCACCGGTCCAGAACTCCTTATGGCCGACTGCCGCCGCAATAGACTGCCGGGCAGGGCGTGTGTGCAACGACTCGACCGGCTCGACTTCAGGCAGCGTGTCCTCTGACTTGAGGGCAGATGAGAGGATTTGCCCCAGCGGGGAGCGCGCCAGTTCGGCGTGCAGGTCTTCCCTGGATAGGCCGCGCAGCTCGAACATCAAGAATGGATCGCGGTCGAGGTCTGAGGCCAGCAGGTAGTAGACTCCGGCGATATGCTTGCAGGGGTTCGACCAGTCGGGGCAGGAACAGTCGGTATCGAAGTCGGCCTCGCTGTGCGGCAGCAAGTGCAGTCCCCATTGCGCGAAGGCATCGTCAATTGTGTCCGGCATCTCGTTCATCAGCAGTTTCGTCACCAGGTCGGCCCTCGAGGCGATATGCTGGATGGCTTTTGTCCAGCTGGCGGCGGAGATCGGTTTGATTTTGATCGTCGTCTTGTAGATAGGCTCTTTGTAGACGCCAAAGTATGGATTGATCGAACCACGCACTTTCGCTGTTACTGTGCCATTGGCAAGCTTGTATTCGAGGATGCGCCCGTTGCTGGCATAGGAGCGCCCGCGCCCAAGACGCCCAGGATCGGTAAATTGTTCGAGGGCGGCGATAAAGCGCTGGCCCCACCAGGTACGGCTGAACTGTGCCATCGTCGTTACTCCACGACCGCGCTGTGCCGCAACGCGATCAGTTCTTTAAAGGTATCGTTGTCAAGTTCCGTCAGCCACGATTCATCGGTGCCGACGACCAGCGAGGAGAGGCGTTTCTTATCCTCGATCATCGCGTCAATGCGCTCTTCCAAAGTCCCCATGGCGACAAATTTATGCACGAAGACGTTTTTACGCTGGCCGATGCGGAAGGCGCGGTCGGTCGCCTGGTCTTCTACCGATGGATTCCACCAGCGGTCGAAGTGGAAAACGTGGTTGGCCTTCGTCAGATTCAGGCCAACGCCGCCTGCCCGCAGCGAGAGAATGAATAGCGATGGCTCGGTCGCGGGGTCTTGAAACTCCGCGATCATGCGTTCGCGGCGTGCTACACTGGTTCCACCGTGCAGGTAGTAGGTATTATAGTGCAGGGTGTGCGCGAGATAACGCTCAAGTTCGCCGCCAATCTCTGTAAACTGCGTGAAGATCAAGGCGCTTTCGCCGCTATCAATCACCTCTTCGACCATCTCGCCCAGGCGCTGGAGCTTGTGGGAGCGTTCGGGAATAAACGCGCTGCCATCCTGCAAGAACTGCGCCGGGTGGTTGCAAATTTGCTTCAGCTTCAGCAACGTGGAGAGGATCAGGCCCTTGCGCTGTATCCCTTCCGCCTCGTTTAATTGCTCCTCAACGTCTTTGACGACCGCCTCGTAAAGAGAGGCTTGCTCTGGCGAAAGCGTCGTATACATCTTCTGCTCGATTTTATCCGGCAGGTCATCGATGATGCGTTTGTCGGTTTTGACGCGACGCAGGATAAAAGGCTCGACCAGCTTCTTTAAGGTTGTCGAGGTGGCCACATCGTTATTTTTCTGGATGGGCAGTTCGAAGGACTTGCGGAATTGCGCCTCCTTGCCGAGATAGCCAGGATTGAGGAAGTTGAAGATGGACCACAGGTCGCGCAAGCGATTCTCAACGGGCGTGCCGGTCAGGGCGATGCGGTGCGATGCCGGAAGTTTCACAATGGCGCGGGTCTGTGCGGCCTGCGGATTCTTGATGTTCTGCGCCTCATCGACTACTACACGATGCCATTGCACGGTCTGCAAGAGCTTCTCATCCAGGCGGGCCAGAGCAAAAGAGGTCAAGATAACGTCATATTGCTTGCATGTTTCAACAAAAGCTTGCTTATCTTTCAACCGCGTGCTGCCCTGATGCACGAGTACGCGCAGCTGTGGCGCGAAACGCTCGATTTCTTTACGCCAGTTGCCCAGCACTGAGGTCGGTGCGATGACAAGCGTTGGCGGCACATCGCCGGACTCCTCGCGCTCCTTGAGCAGGTGCGCGATCACCTCTAGCGTTTTGCCAAGCCCCATATCGTCTGCCAGGCAGGGATTCAGTCCGAGATTTTCCAGGTATTGGAGCCAGGAGACGCCGCGCCGCTGGTAGTCGCGCAGCGAACCGTGCAGGTTGCGTGGGTCCTTGATGGGGGCAAAGGCATTTTTGTCCTGGAGCCGCGAGAGCATATCACACAAGACGGCGTCGTGGTCCCACTCCAGGTCGTCCTCGGCCCCGGCGCCAAGTTTCAGCATGTCCAGCAGCGTGATTTCTGGCTGCTCGTGCTGGTGCTTCTGCCAGAACTCCAGCAGTTGCTGCATTTTGTCGCGGTCCAGTTCCATCCACTGCCCGCGGAACTGCACCAGGGGCGTTTTGGCGTTGACGAGCTGCTCCCATTCCTCCGGCGTGACGACCTCGCCGCCAATCGATAGCTGGTATTCATAGGCGATGATATTGTTGAGGCTGAAGTAGCCGCTATTGACGCCGGATGATCCTTTCGATGAGCGCACAGATGTTTTGAGGCGAATTTTGGTGCGCCTGCGGCCCTCCGGCGTCCACCACGATGGAACGATAACAGTATAACCGGCATCACCAAGCACCCAGGCGTTCTCTTTCAAAAATGCGAACGCTTCATCCATGGTCAGCGTGCATCCCCGCGGTTTGTCTGTGGCCAATCCATCCCAGATTTTGGGATAGATGCGAGCAGCATGGCCCAGGGAGAGCAACAGGTTTTTCTCGAAGTCCTGCCCGAAATGACGGATCACCTCAGCGCGTACCTGCGCATCGAGATGCCAGAAGTCATCCAGACTTAATTTGAGCGAGGGGTCCCGGCGCGAGGCGACGAGGAAATGCAGCTGCCAGTTGTCCATATCATCGGGAGATGCCTCCTCCAGGCGGAAACAGAGGTTGAAGCCTGCTCCGGCACCCGCTTTTGTGAAGCTGTTGCGCCAGGCCAGCCAGTGCTTATAGTCTTGCAGCCGCTCCTCCGGTGTATCGTAAACCAGGGCCGGTCGATGCGGATAGACGCATTTATACAGGATGGTGTTCTCGATCTGCTGTTCGAATTTCGCGATAAAAGGCGTTCCTGTCACGACATCATGTAAGAGACTTTCAGAGAAGTGACGCAGCAAGGTTTCTTTGTCAAACAGCGCTGCATTATCCGGGCTGTTCATCCCGGCAGCACAGATGCCCGGCATGGCGACTAGATAGCTCTGCACAGTCTTTTCGTAGCTCTCGGAGAGCAGTTCCCAGGTATAATGCAGTTCGAAACTGGGAAGCGCGTTTTTTGCCTTCTTGCCTTTTGCAGGCGCGGGTGCGATCTCCTGGTATCTGAGGGCGGGAATATACTGGTCTCTGGCGATGATGCCCTTGAGGGCCTGCGCGTACTGGTGCCAGAACAGCAGGTCGGCTCCCAACTGGAAATCACTGGGGGCATACAGGGCGATAAAATGGATGTCGTTCAGGCTGCTGATGACGTCGCGCAACCGGTAAGATGTTACCATCCAGGGAGCCATCTCGAACTCAATTGGCTCCTCCTCATCCATATAGCGCAGCAACTCGAAGCAGGGAGCGGGTTTGCCTGCAACTGTGGGCAGCAGAAAGTATTTTGTCTCAAGTTGGCGCGCCAGCATACCGGGTGTATTTTCTTGCAGGCCGAGCTTTTCCATGAGAAACGCGGCCAGGTCTGATTGCGCCAGGTGCCGTGGATGAACGTTTTGCCCGCCTTTACGTGCCACACCCGTTCGGGTATCAGTCTCTACCCACAGGTAGAATGCGCCTTTCTGCTCAAAATTGTGTGTATCTTCGGGAATCCATGCGCCATGGATAATATGCATGCGATGCTCCTGAGGTGAGCGTTTTCGTGAAGAATGCGTGCCTCAAATGGATCCTTATCAGGAATAAATGGGTTAGCCTTTCATCAAGCTCTGTGACGAGAATAGCTCTACCAGGTCTCCCACCCCTTGCTCACCCTTGTTGCTGTAAAAATTGACATAATTGAAATGTCTCGCTGTATTTTACCATATGGAGGCAGGTTTTTACATCAATTTCATGTAGTAATTCTCCAGAAATCCCCAGACGAGGTGATCCCACGGGGTCTCAGGATGGCACGAGAGATTGCCAGAAAATACGAAATAGCGACCTCGATAGCACACTCCCTGGAATGATACAATGCCATTTGACCGGATTCGTTTGTCAAGGTCGGGACAGGGACGAACCGCTGCCCCTACAGGAATGCTATGTAGCTTTTCAGAACCGCTAGAAAGGTTGAAATCAGGATGTCCCAGGAAGAGAATAATCGCTCTATACTTACCGCCAGGGATGTTTCTCATTTGTCGTTACGCGAGCGCACCGGGCTGGCCGTGCAGGCACAGGATACTGCCACTGTCATCGACAGGATACGCGAGGCGGAGCAGGCCGGAATCCGGCAGGTCTGGATGACGCAATCGGCGGGCATGCTGGACACTCTGACCATCTTTGCTGCCGCGGCAGTGCAGACAACTCGTATTCGCCTCGGTACCTCGATTGTGCCCGTCTATCCACGCCACCCGCTTGTGATGGCCCAGCAAGCGGCAACCATCGAAGCGCTTGCCCCGGGACGCCTGCGATTGGGCGTTGGCACCAGTCACCGTCACGTGATGGAAAACATCTATGGCCTCTCGATGCCATCGCCGCTGGCGTATTTACGCGAATATGTCGAGGTGATGCGCCAGGTGTTGTGGGAGGGGCGAGTAGATCATCACGGTAAATTCTTCAATGTAGCTGCCTCCATTCCACGCCCGGCGCGGATTCCCCTGCTCATCTCGGCGCTAGGAGAGAAGGCCTTTCGCCTGGCCGGTGAAATTGCCGATGGCGCGATCTCGTGGGTCTGCCCCGTTCCCTACCTGCTCGATAAGGCGCTACCCGCTTTAAGGGCAGGAGCGCAGGCAAGTAACCGGCCCACCCCACCACTGGTCGCACATATTCCGGTGGCCCTGAGTACCGATGAGGCGGCCGTACAGGTGGCAGCGACGCCACGCATCTCGTTCTATACCAGGGCGCCATTCTACAGGCACATGTTTGAGCTGGCAGGCTTCCCCATTGGCGAGGATGGGACGGGCACGGATAAGCTGGTGAAGGAGTTGGTGGTCGCGGGAGACCAGGCACAGGTGGAGAAACGCCTGCGAGAGCTGCTCACGAGCGGCCTGGATGAGTTGCTGCTGATGCTGGTGCCGGTATCGGACGAGGCACACGAGCGAGAGCAGTTGTTGCAGGTGATTGGGTCGCTCTAAAGGAGATCGCATCAATGAATGGGTGATGGTTGATGTGCTATACGTGTTAACAGAGGCTCACAGAGTGAGTTTCTAAATCTAGAGATAAAAATTGGACAAGCACGAAAAAAGGGGTAGCCTTACCGGCTACCCCTCCTTTCAGGAATCAGGAAGAAGAAGGAACACGATGGAGTACTTGAGAATGTTCCTCTATCCATGTTCCGATTGGGATTGCCACCAGCAAAAGCACTACCAATGCTACCAGTCCAATCACAAACGTCAACGGTTCAGGCAGATTAACGCTAAAGACTGTATCCAGAGAATAGGTGCCAGCACCTGTCAATCCAAGTACTACAGCAATCGCGAGTAAAACTAACGGAAACTCGATACCTCCTACCGCGTTCCAGAAACCCTTGCTCCAAAAAGGATGGAGGGTCGAAAATAAGCTGAGGGAGATTGCATATCCTGGGAAGCCGCGACTGACTGTATCAGCCGCCCGGATGGAACCCCCAAATGCCTGAACGGTTCCCGTATTCACTACGTCCTTGCTGCTTCCCCAGGATATGCTCGCTTCCCTTCAATCATGACAGCATGCAACACTCTTTAGCGCTACCGGCCCTCCTTTCCATCCTAAACCACTACCGCCCCGGGCCGTGGCCTCAAGAGGAAGATCACCAGGCGCCGGCGCCGGCCAGTTGTTTCTGATGGCTACCGGTGATGCTAATCTTCTTCGGGCGGCTCACCTCGCTGAACGGTATCACCAGGTGCAGGATACCATTCTCGTAGGTCGTCTCGATGTGGTCAGCATCGACAGGTTTGGGGAAGGTAATGGTGCGCTCGAAGGTCCCATAACCGATCTCCTGTAACAGCCAGTTGACCTTCTCGCCTTCGTTGAACGTAGGCTGGTACTGACCCTTGACAGTCAGCGTATTCTGCTGCACAGTCAGGTCAATATTCTCTGGATTAATGCCGGGAATCAGCACATACACCTGATAGCCATGCTCCGTCTCGCAGACATCCATTGGAGCAGCAAAATTCGTCGTGCGAGCGCCGAACCAGCCGGGCCGCACAAAGCTTTCCTCAAAGAGTTTGTTTACCGCATCACGCAGGCTAAGTGCTTCGGTAAAAGGATCGAAACGCATCAAAGTGGTCATACGCAGTCACCTCCTAAAGAAACAATAGACTTACGCTTTTGCTTTGTGAACAAATCTTTGTTTGCTGGAGAGGCCTGGTCTGATTCCCCGGTCTAGCCTCTTACGACCTCCCAGAGATGTTCAAATACACTTGTTTTTGCTTTTCAACTGTTTGGAGGGAGAGGTTCGACCTGGGACGCATCCCTTTTTCCTCTTTCCATTAACCAGAAACAATCATATCATCTCACATATTCCGTAAAGTGACCTCAAAATTGAGATCTAACACATCTCTAACATTACTCTAACGTTTCTCTAGCACTCAATTCTGAGAGCCTTTTCGTGCCTCTTCTGCGGCCCTCTTCCGCGCCCGAGTGAGTATCTCTTCAACCACTGTAGTCTTCGCATCAGCATAGTTCTGGGTGTATTTCCAGTTCTGGCGAGCAAGTGTCCGTTTGGTCTGTTCGTAGAGATGGCGATCAGAAGGATTGCCACGCAACCAGTCACGGAAGAGCAGCATCCGATCAATTTCAGGGCATCCTTGGGAGAAGACATGCAGGTTGACATTGGTATCCGGCCCTTTGAATACCCGATGTTCGTACCAGCCTGGCTCGCGAATACGCAATACATAACCGGCAGCCTCCAGGGCCGGAACATAGCTCGCTTCATCCGATGAATCGGCTACCACCAGCAGGATGTCGATGATTGGTTTGGCCGCCAGCTCCGGTACCGAAGTCGAGCCTACATGTTCAATCATCAGGGCCTGGTCGCCAAGCGCGGCCTGGATGCGCCGGGCCTCGCGCGCGAAGAGTTGGGGCCATTGCGGGTCGTAATCGACAACCTGGATCGGCACGGTCAGGGGTGTGAGTCCACCAACATGGATAGCCTGAAGCTGCTCCTCGGTCATCGACACATCTCCGGCTACCGGGAGATGCTGTGATCTTTCATCTTTTGCCTGGTTCGATGAGCCTGGGGTGGAGCTGTTGATTTCGGACATGCGCATTCCTTTCTGTCTGGTCCTTATTCACTCACATCAAGAGGTCTATCTCGCATGATAGGATTTATGCAGGCAAACTTCTGAACACATAGAAGTGACATTCCGTCAGGACGCTCGCAAGGTTCTCTCATAAAAGCTCAGCACCCGCTGCCAGGCATCCTTCGCGGCGGTCTCATTGTACATGGGCGTCGTATCGTTAAAGAAGGCATGTCCGGCATGGGGATAGATGCGCATCTCGAAGTCTTTTTTGTATGTAACCATGGCTTTGACCAGTGTATCGAGATGCGCATTGATCCGCATATCCTCCGCACCGTAATTACAGAGAACGGGACAGGAAATACGTTCGACCAGCTCTATGGGGTTCGGATTCTCGCCGTAAAATAGCACGCTGGCCGCCAGTTTCGCGTGGCAGGCCAGATTGATGGACATGCCTCCACCGAAGCAGAAGCCAATGCTGCCAATCCTGTCCTTCTGGACAAAAGGTTGCTCTTTCAAATACGCTATCGCATTAACGAGGTCCTGGGTCAGCTTATCCTTCGGTATGCCACCGAACATCACGGGAAACACGCGCTGCACGATGTCCCTTTTTTCCTGCGGCAGTTGGGACATGGCCTGCTGCACATAGGCCGAATCCCTTGCTCTTTCCCATGAAACAGTAGACATAAACTGCATTGTCACGCCAACATTTGCCGGTGTCAGCACCTCGCCAAGGCCGGGTCGCGAGAACAGATTTGGGGCAAATGCGACATATCCTTCGCCCGCAAACCGATCGGCAACATTTTTGATATGGTCGGTCAGTCCCACAATCTCGTGAATGACAATCACTGCGGGACGAGGTTCCTCCGTCGCCGGTTTTACCAGATAAGCTTGAAGGGGACCGGCCTCTCCATCGTAAGTAAGCATGGTACCGGTTTCATTAGCCATAGTTTTTATGTTCCTTTCTAAAATATTGAGGGATTGCTACCTGATATGCTCATTGTAGCGAAAGAGGGGCGGGGATGCAAAGAGGTCATCCTTCAAAGTAATCCCAGGCACGCCCGCTCTCGTTTAAAGTATAATAATCATCAAGAGTAAGTCGCATCACCACATGGGAGGAAACAGCATGACAGCAGAAACAACCCTTGACCTGGACAACTTCTTCGTCAACATCCAGGACCCCTACCCTGTCTATACGTATCTTAGAGAAAATGACCCGGTACACTGGAACCAGATCTTCAACTGCTACATGCTCACCCGCTACGATGATGTTCACATGGTATTCTCCGACCATCGCAGATTCTCCTCCGATATCTGGTCGGATACGGTCGAATTCATGACGGAAATGGGCGTGACCGAATCTCTCGAGTACCTGCAACGGATCGTTCCTTTCCTGGCCTATAACCTGCAGGGCATGGACCCACCGGGCCATACACGCCAGCGCACCCTGATGATGAAAACCTTCACCCCGCGCATGATCGAATCGTTCCGACCCACTGTGCAAAGGCTGGTGGATGAGCTGATCGATCAGAAGCTCGCGGAAGGCAAGATGGATGTTGTAGCCGACCTCGCTTATCCACTGCCCTCCAACGTGATTCTTGATTTGCTGGGCATTCCCCGTAGTGGGCGTCCGTATATTCGCGCCAGCGCCGAGGCGATCAACGAATTTGTCGCTACCATCCTCTTCACCGGGCCACAGGTCTGGCCGAGACTGGCGAAGGTCTTCGATGAACTTAAAATCTATCTAGGAAGCCTGATTGAGGAACGACGCAAGCATCCAACCGGTGATTTGCTGACGAAAATGGTGCAGGCCGAAGAACACGGCGATATGCTGAGCGAGGATGAGATCATCATTGCCACCAATTTCCTGCTCTTCGCGGGCCACGAAACCACCGCCAATCTGATCGCCACCGGGCTGTACTACCTGCTGGAAAATCCTGAGCAGATGGAGCAATTGCGAGCCGATCCCTCCAAAGTCCCGGCTGCCGTGGAAGAACTCCTGCGCTACGTCAGTCCGGTGCATACACTCGCCCGCCGCACAGTGGAAGAGGTCACTATCAGCGGCGTCACCATCCCGCCAAATAGCAGCATCTATCTGTGCGTTGGAGCGGCCAATCGCGACCCCGAAAAGTTCCAGGACCCTGAAAAGCTGGATATTAATCGCCCGGCGGTGCGCTCGCTGGGCTTCGGCTACGGCATTCACTTCTGCATCGGCGCGGCGCTGGCACGCATGGAGAGCCAGGTCGCGTTCGATACCATTCTCAGACGCTTACCGGGCCTCAAAATGACGGTCGATAAGCCCGAATTTCGCCCGAACTATTCGCTGCGCGGGCTGATATCCCTGCCGGTCGAATTTTCGGTCTGACCGGCGGATTGGCATTGAGTGCCGGTATTCCTTCATTTGGAATAACTTACAATTTGTAAGTGTTGCAAGCAGTAGGGCCGCAGTGCCCACTGAAATTCCAAAAGAAGGAGTATCACTTTTATGTCAACAAGAACCATGCACGCGATACAGGTCCATGATTACGGTGACGCGGACCAGCTCAAGCTGGAAGAGATTCCAGTACCTGAGCCAGGGGAGGGTGAAGTGCTTGTGCGCGTCTACGCGGCAGGCGTAAATCCCGCCGATTGGAAAGTTCGCAGCGGCTATTTCAAAGCCTTTTCGCCAACTACCTTCCCATATATTCCAGGGGCAGACCTGGCAGGAGTCGTAGAAAAAGTTGGTCCCGGCGTGAGTACATTCCAGCCCGGCCAGGAGGTTTTCGGTCGAAGCTCCAATGGATCATACGCGGAGTACGCCATTGCTCCTGCCAATAGGCTGGCGCTGAAGCCAAAAACGCTGAATTTTGACGAGGCGGCTACCGTTCCAGTTGGCGCGACGACTGCCTGGCAGGGCATCTTCGATCACGGTCATTTGCAGCCAGGGCAGCGTGTGTTGATCCTGGGAGGAGCTGGCGGTGTCGGCCTCTTCGCGGTGCAGTTCGCCCGCTGGAAAGGTGCGCACGTGATCGCTACAGCCTCCACCGGCAATGCAGACTTCGTGCGTTCCCTGGGAGCAGAAACGGTCGTCGATTATACAAAAACGCGGGTTGGAGATGCAGTCCATGATGTAGACCTCGTTTTTGATACAGTCGGCGGTGATGCGTTGGCCAGTACGTATCCGACGCTCAAACGAGGCGGCACGCTGGTCAGTATCGCCGGGCAACCCGATGAGGCCCGATTGCGCGAACTTGGTGTGCATGCCGCGAGATTTTCGGCGCAGGTCAACACTGAACTGCTAAATACGTTCGCTCAGCTTATCGATGAAGGCAAGATAAAGCCTGTTGTCGGGCCTGTGTTCTCGCTTGGCGAAGCCGGAAAAGCCCAGGAACTCAGCCAGCGCGGTCATGGTCGGGGAAGAATCATCCTGCACATGGCGGGATGATTGCCTGTAACCTCGTGTGATTGGCTTCGCGCATTTGCTGATTGCGCGAAGCCATGTTTTTGTATATTGGCTCTCTGCTTATTAAGAAACAGCATGCTATACTCCCAGTAGTTAATAATTGATGCTGAACGAATAAGCAACTTAGCCTGTCATGATCTTTTAGCAGGAAGAAAGAGAGCTAACATGCTTCACACCTATCTCACTACATCCTGGCACCTGCGCTATCCTATTATCGGCGCACCTATGGCGTATGTAGGACGAGGACGGCTGGCAAGGGCGGTCTCAGAAGCCGGAGGACTCGGCATGATCGGCATTGGCAGCACAGAGTCGGTCGAATTTCTGATGCAAGAGGCAGCCATCGCTCGCGGAACCGATGAGATGCGTTTTGGCATTGGCATGCATTGCTGGGCCATTGAAAAGCGCCCGGATCTGCTCGAGGCAGCGATAGAGGCCAGACCTTTTCTCATCTCCATTTCGTTCGGTTCCCCTGCTCCTTACGTGAAGCGGCTGCATCAGCAAGGAATCTTGCTTGCCACACAAATCAATACAAGAGCTGAAGCCATCCAGGCAGAACGGGATGGAGTCGATCTCATTGTCGCCCAGGGGATGGAGGCTGGAGGACATGTCACAGGGCAGGTGAGTACGATGCCCTTGCTGCAAATCGTACTTGATTCAGTTCGATTGCCTGTGCTCGTGGCGGGCGGCATCGCGTCTCCCAGGGGCGTGGCAGCGGCCCTTGCTGCAGGTGCTGAAGGAGTCTGGGTCGGTACCGCCTTGCTAGCCTCACCTGAATGCGAGAACACTGAACAGGCTCGGACACGTATCGAACAGGCTCTGGAAACAGATACTATTCTAACCCGTGCGTTCGATGTAGCGCAAGGACTATCCTGGCCCTCGCAGTATCCTGGCCGGGCCTTGCGCAATCGCTTTACTGATCAGTGGCACAATCAAATCGACGTGCTTCCACAAGCTAGCGAAGCACGCCAACAGCTCAAAGAGGCGATTGCAAGCAAAAACTATGATCTCGCCTACATCTACGCGGGCGAAGCTGTGGGACTGGTAACCCGGCAGCAATCAGCCAGAGACGTTATCCAATACCTGGGCAATGGCGCGGAGCGCTTGCTGCGGGAACGTTCTGATGAGCTACTGAGCTAAAATTTTTTAAAACGATTAAGAAGCGCTGCTTCTGGTATGCTCCTTAAAAAGCGCCTCCTATCAATATCATCAGAAGTGAAGATTCCCTATCCCAGAAAATCGTTGACCGCCTGCATGAATTCATCGAACTTGCTGCGATGAACATTGTGGGTCGCGCCCTGAATCTCGATAGCCTTGCTATGGGCGGGTAAATATTGCTTTGCCTGCTCCCAGGCGGCATCATCGAGCGTCGTACCAAGAGCGGCATCGGCGCGGATCAAAAGCGTTGGCGCTTTGATTTCGGCAAGCAGCGGCAGGATTTCGCCATGTTCGCCCGAATCGGCAAAGACGCCTATCACCGCCTCGCGGGTCACCTTCTGCAGCGCGTCGATCTTGCCTTCGATATCGGCCTCCGTCCAGCCAGGGCTGCTGGTCGTGATTTCGGGTCGCAGTTCAGCAGATGGACGGCCAATATCTTTTGTGTAGAAGGCAAGCCGCTCTCCGGCATTACCACTGCTAAAATGATGCGCAGGGTCCTCAAGGATTACCCGTGAGAGGTCAGGCACTGCCCTTTGAGACCATACGCCGCTCGCCAGCACCATGGCGGTCGCGCCACCCCAGGAATGTCCCATCACCACAGGACTTTTCAGATTCATGGCCTCGATAAACGCCAGCGCATCGTCCGCCGTATGACGCAGGCTGTATGCTCCCCGCGAAGGTTTGATGCTATCACCATGCCCGCGCATATCAATTGCGTAGACCCGGTAACGATCCGCCAGCGCCGGCCCAACACGCACCCAGCTGAGGACGGAACTCGTAATACCATGCAACAACAACATATCGGGCAGTTCGGTGCGTTCAGCTCCCCAGCTAAGATAATGAAAGCGACCAGCGGGTAAATCGATTATGTTGGATTGAGCCTGTGTTGCGCCAGTACCGGTCATATTGCTCTCCTTCAGAATGCTGTTTCGATATTTCCTCTGATGATTACTCTATCATATTTTCCAGGGCTTGACAGTTGACCTTGTTCCGAGTATAATTCTTACAGCTATTGACCGACGGTCGGTCAATAAAGTGGCAGAGCAAAAGAAGGAAACATGACACGTATCGTCAAAGACCCGGAAGTGAGACGCAACGAAATCCTTGATACGGCTGAGCGGCTGATGGCAAGCAAGGGCTATGAGCAGGTCTCAATCCAGGATATCATCGACGAACTGCAGATTGCCAAGGGAACGGTATATCACTACTTTGACTCCAAGGTGGCACTCTTAATGGCCCTGGTTGAACGTATCGGGGAGAAAGCGAAACAACTGGTGCTTCCCATCGTCTCTGATCGCGAACTCTCGGCCCAGGATAAACTTGTACGCTTCTTTGATGTACTCGACCGCTATAAAAGAGCGAACAAGGACCTGATATTCTCGTTTATGCGCGTCTGGTATACGGACGAGAACGCCCTCTTTCGCAATCGGCTCTATAGCACCAGAATCAAATGGCTTGCTCCCTTGCTCACACAAATCATTCAAGAGGGAGTTGAAGAGGGCGTTTTCAACACTCCGTATCCTGACCAGGCGGCCAGAATGATCATCGCCTTGCTTGAAGATCTCGGATACGCCATCGCTGAGATTCTACTTGTGGAGGAAAACGAACGTTTCGATTTTTCTCAGATGGTTCGTCTTGGCGAGGCGACGGCTGATGCGATGGAGCGCCTGCTGGGAATGAAGTCCGGCCACCTGCTACATGCCTGGCGGGAAGACTTTTTGCGCTGGCGGGAACTCCTGGAATGACCCGGCAGCGGAAAGGCGAGCAAATGGTTTTGCACCAGTCTCATACCGCAAAAAATAAATAGAGAATCACCCCTGTGTAGGGACAGTGCCTTGTACCTGTCCTTGTGGCGCCGGACAGGCAGAAGAACAGTCTCTACACGGATCGAAGAAATTCTTTTTTAATGAACAAGCTTTGTAACCTCACAACAAAAAAAGAAAGAGGGCAGAGACATGACAGCGATTATCGAAGTAGAGGGACTGACCAAGCACTACGGCAGCAAGCGCGGCATTATCGATGTTTCATTCCAGGTGGAAGCTGGCGAAGTGTTTGGCTTTCTTGGCCCCAACGGCGCGGGCAAAACAACCACCATTCGCGTGCTGATGGCGCTGCTACGCGCCGATTCTGGCACAGCGCGTATCGCAGGCATGGATGTCTGGGAACGCTCGGTCGAGATCAAGCGGCTGGTCGGCTACGCGCCCGGCGAACCTTCGCTCGATCCCAACCTGACTGGCGGGCAGATTCTGGAGTACTTCGGGCACCTGCGCGGAGGAGTCGATCAAGCCTACCTCAAGCAGCTGATCCAGCGCCTGGACCTGGACCCGAGCCGCAAGTTCCGCCACTATTCCAGTGGCAATAAGCGCAAGGTGGCATTGATCCAGGCCTTTATGCACCGTCCCCAACTGTTGATCCTGGATGAGCCGACCAACGGCCTGGACCCGCTCAACCAGCAAGAGTTCGACCGCATGGTGAAAGAAGTACGCGACGACGGGCGCACCGTCTTCCTGTCCTCGCACATCTTGAGCGAGGTCGAACAGACCTGCACCCGCGTGGGCATCATTCGTGAAGGACGGCTGGTGCGTACCGGTGGCGTGGCCGAACTCAAGGACATCAAGCGCTACGAGATCAGGATCACATTCGCCAATGCGGTTCCTGCCGAGGCGTTCGAGACGCTGGATGGTGTGATGCAGGTGGAGCAGCTTCCTGGTGGGCATACGCTGCGCCTGGTGATGCAAGGCGGAGCTGACGCGGTCATCAAGGCAGCAGCGCAATACCCCGTCCTTACCCTGAGCAGCCACGAGCCGAGCCTGGAAGATATCTTCCTGCGCTATTATGAGGGTGACGGCGTGGCCGTGAAGGAGGCCGACCATGTGGTTTAAGAGCATTTTTCTCAAAACCCTGCGCGATTTCCGCATCGCCATCCTGGGTTGGGGCCTGGGCATGGGTCTGCTGGTCTATGCCGTCATGTCCACCGTCCCTTCGCTGGTAGCGACGCCCCAGGCGCGTGCCTCGCTCGTCAGCCTGGCCGGTTCGTTCAGCTGGCTGGCCGAGCCGGTCGCTATCGCCACTCCCGGCGGCTATGTCACCTGGAAATATGGCTTCACCATCTTGATCATTGCCATCTGGCCGTTGCTGGCGTGCAGCCGCATCCTGCGGGGCGAGGAGGAACGTGGCTCCCTGGATGCCCTGCTCTCGCTGCCGCGCGGGCGGGTGCGGGTCGCGCTAGAAAAGCTGGCAGCAGTCTGGGCTGCTCTGCTAGGTATCGGCCTGTTGATCGCATTACTCACATTCGCCAGCGGCCAGCGCGTTGGCGCGAACTTTGGCTTTGGTGGGGCGCTGATCTTTGGCCTGAATGTGGCACTGATCTGCGGCGTCTTCGGATCGATTGCCCTGTTGCTCTCCCAGTTCACTGTGGAGCGTGGCACAGCAGCGGGCTGGACAGGCGGGTTGCTGGTGATCTTTATCGTACTGGATATGGTGCATCGCGTCTATCCCGGTACTGACTGGTTGTCGCATCTCTCGCCAGTCTATTACTACAATTTAAGCAAGCCCCTGGTGCCAAGTTACGGCACCAATGCCGGCGCTTTGCTGGTTATGGTGGGCCTGAGTATCGTATTGAGCGGAGCAGCTATCTGGCTCTTCGCGAGACGCGACATAGGTGGAACGGTAGCCGTACCCGGCTTCCAGCGACGGCCGCAGCGTCCTGTGCAGCTAGAACGCGCGCTGCCGGTCAATGCCTGGTCACTGCGCTCGGTCTATACGCGCAGCTTAGGGATGATAGCCGTATCGACGTTCTGGTGGACGGTAGGAATCGCGGGTTTTGCCGCGTGGATGGTGATTGTCGATAAGCAGGTAGAGACAAATCTGGCCTCACTTGTACAGGGTTCATCGCTTCTGAAGGAAATCGTCACAAAGGTTGGAGGTAGCAGCCAGGCAACCAATGCCACCCTGCTGAGTTTTCTTTTCGTCTTCCTGCCATTGCTGCTGATGGCCTTCGCGGTCACACAGGCGAGCCGCTGGGCGGCTGACGAAGAGGATGGACGGCTGGAACTGGTGCTATCAACACCACAACCACGCTTGCAGGTACTATTGGGACGCTTTGCAGCGCTGACCACCGCGACGATCATCATCGGCGCGATAACCCTGGCCGCCTCGGCACTGGCTGCAGTAGCCAGCGGCTTGCAGCTCGATGGAGGCAATCTTGCCGCGGCTACGCTCAGCATTATTCCGATGGGCCTGCTGGTCGCCGCTATCGGCTACCTGTTCTCGGGCTGGCTGCGAGCGGCCGTGGATACCGGCATCTTGAGCTTCTTGCTGGTGATCTGGTTCTTCATCAGCTTTGTCGGCCCGGATTTGAACTGGCCCGATGCAGTGCTGCACCTGTCCGCCCTCTACTATTATGGTACGCCGCTGCTGCATGGCTTACCTCTAGGAGATATGCTGGGGGTGCTGGCAGTTGCTATCGTGGCGCTGGCACTGGCGACGGTGCGCTTTGTACAGAAAGATATTGGGCGCTGAGGGGGCACTACTCCAGCTCAGGAGGTTTTTAGCAGCGCCCTCGGGGGCGTGTCATGCTGAGTGAAGCGAAGAAGCCACGTGCCGGCACGTGGCTTCTTCGCTTCACTCAGCATGACACGCCCCCGGTCTCAGCACTACTCCGGCAAACCACCACATATTCCACCAGTAACTGAGCCATTCTCTATGAGCAGTGTGATTGCCTTATGAGTGGAATAAAAATTTTCCTCTTTCCTCTACTTCACCCTGTAAGAAAATATTGAGAGTTTACCTCAAATTTATGAGCGTTTATTGATATTCTCTTATTAAGATTCCCCTGGGTAACAAAGAACCCGTTCTCTATTCTGGGACCCATTCCTCACTCGCAATACCGGGGAGGGCACGAATGAAAGCAACTGTAACTGAACATCGCTCCTGATTGGTCAACTGTTTTCAAAGTTAGGCCGGTTCTACGTCACATGTAGAAAGGATGTATGCCCTATGTTAGCATCTCAGGATGATACTACCCACCTTGTACAGCTTGCGCAGGCGGGAGATATCGAATCGTTCGCGCTCCTGGTTCAGTATTATCAAAGTGACGTGTATGGATACTTAACAGCCTTGCTGGGAGACCGGGAAGAAGCTTCCGATTTCACACAGCAGACATTTATCAAGGCATGGCTCAGCTTAGATAGTCTCAAAAGTGCATGTTGCTTCAAAGCCTGGCTCTATACCATCGGAAGGCATCTCACTTACGACCATTGGAGAAGTAGGAGAATGGTTTCCCAATCGTGGGAAAGCCTGGACGGAGACACTATTGTTGAAAACGTAGCCGGGCTTGAGGACATGGTAGCAGAGGCAGAACTGATTAATCTGACCTTAGATGAACTCTCACCTAAATTACGGCAATGCTTGCTGCTAGGGGTTGTGGATGGCTTTCCGCACCATGAGATAGCCAGGATCGTGGGCATAGGTGAAACGAGCGTGAGTACCTATATAAGCAGCGCTCGCAGGCGGTTTCGTGACATCTATCAATATTTGCAGAATTAGCAAGAAATAGAAGATCAGTACAAGCTCTTCTATTGACAGTGGAGCCGCTTATAGTATATTATTGTTGCGAGTTTTTCTGTAGCAATGGAGAGCACGGGAGAAACGGCTATGGAGCAAACCCAACAACAGTCAGGGCCACAAGCTAATTTCAATCCCCGCCGGGAAGCAGGGAAAACAGCCAGTTCCTGCCACTTCGCTGTGGGGAGTATAGTAGCCAAACCCGAACAGGCCAGGGGCAAATGCAGTAAGCAAGATTCTCGCTGGAAACGAGCGCTTATCGATGTTGGACTTGCAATCATGGCGGTCATCCTGGTAACGCTTATCATCTACGCACTGCGTCTTCATACTTATATCTCCACGGTACTTTTTGTGTATTTGTTTATTGTGCTCTGGTTGGTACATCAACGTGGCTTCTGGATCGCCGTTTTTGCGGCATTCGCTGCCTGCCTTGCATTTGACTTCTTCCTGATCCAGCCCATTTTTTCTTTTACCATCGACCACTTTGATGACGGATTGGCCCTCTTCATTTTCCTCTTATTCGCTATTATACTGGGATTTTTGTATTCCAAGATGCAGGAGATAAGACGGCAGGAACATGAAGAGAGCATTCTCTATAAAGAGCGTTTGCGCCAACAGACGGAAGAAGTTACTCGCCACGATTATGAAGCAGGCATCTTTTACAACGTTGTGCAGGCTACAAGAGATGAAAAGGACTTAAAGTATCAACTTGGCCTTATTTCACAGGCCATTGAGGAGGCATTCTCTTTCTGTGGCGTGAGGAGCTGCGTCATTCTTGTGCCAGATCATAATGGAAGGCTCGCAATGCAGCGATTACCGTCGCAGGCGAATAATTTAACGGCTCTCACAACAGATGAGGAAGGGAGTGTTGTATGGGTTATGCAACAGGGGAAATCGGTGAAGTTGCCGAATATTCCCCTCATTTCTCGCGCCAAGGGAAGTTACTTGCGTAGAGTTGTCGCAAGCAGCACGACAAATTCGCAGATAGCTCAGGGCTATAGCTGCCTGGTTCCACTTCTGTCGGGGAAAAAGGTACTTGGGGTACTGCGACTACTTGTAGAGGACAATGCTCATCCCCGGCTTCTGACAATTAAGCGCGCCCTGGAAACAGAACAGAGCGCGTCGGATATACACGCGGAACTCTTCGCGAAACTAAAAGACTATGCCGTGTCATTAATTAAAGAAGCGTTGATTGAACGAGCATTGATGCAAGAGGAAAGCCTTCGCCAGGAGCTATCTAAACGCACTGAAGAACTTCAGGCAGCCATTATCTCCTCAGTTTCGCACGATTTGCGCACTCCCCTGGTAGCGATTAAGGCAGCCGCGAGCAACTTACTTGAGGAGGAAATGCCGGATAACGAGAATGCGGATCATCGCCGCGCTGTCGAAACCATTATTGACGAGGCCGATTGGTTAGGTCGTATCGTCACGAGAATGATTGACCTGTCACGCATCGAACAGGGTGCGCTGAAACTGAAAAAAGAACTCTACCCTATCTATGAGGTTATTCTCACTACATTAGAGTCAAGACACATGCGCCCGTTGCTGCAGGACCGCGCTATAAAGTTAAGCCTGCCAGAAGAGCTACCTGCCGTAGAGGTCGATCCGATACTCATAGGTCAGGTATTTGCGAATCTTATCGAAAACGCTATCCGTTATACGCCCGCCGAATCGCCAATTGAAATCACCGCAGAGATCAGGCGCGGGCATATGCTGATCAGTGTGGCAGATCGTGGTCCAGGCATCCCACCAACCGATAAAGAACTTATTTTTGATAAATTTTATCGTGTTGGACAGAAAATAGATGAGAGCGAAGGAAGGGCACCCACGACGCAAGGGACAGGCCTGGGTCTGGCGGTTTGCAAGGGATTTGTCGCAGCGCATGGCGGCCAGATCTGGGTACAAAATCGCGATGATGGAGGCGCTGTTTTTCAGTTCACTCTGCCACTGAAACAGGTAGGAGCGAGGGCATATGAAAAAAATACTGGTCGTTGACGATAAAAATCCGACACTCCTACAACTGAAACGCGGCCTGGAACGCGGTGGCTACGAAGTCTATACGGCCAGTCGAGGGACACAGGCATTAGAAATTCTCGATCAGCAACTCGTTGATCTGATATTACTCGATCTACGATTGCCTGATATAGGAGGGCTGGAGATTTGTAAAGCGATACGAGACGAATACCCCTCCTTGCCCATCATTATTATCTCAGTGGTGCATGATGTTGAAAGTATTGTACAGGCGCTTAATCTGGGCGCCGATGATTATATACCTAAACCATTTGATATGGTTGAAGTGCTGGCACGCATCAAGGTGCAATTACGCCACAGCAATCGCTTACAAACAAGAACAGGGCGCGAGAACTTTATCATAGGCCCCCTGAGCATTGACTTTGAACGAAGATGTGTGAAGGTCAATGGGCAGGAAATTGATCTGACCTATACAGAATACGAATTACTTTCAGTATTGGCAAGAAATAGTGGAAGAATTGTAACCTATGATATCCTGCTTTCCGAGGTCTGGGGGTACGATGAGGTATCTGAACTCCAGAGTGTCCATACCTACATCAATCGCTTACGCAAAAAGGTCGAGAATCCCGCTAATCGCCGCTTCATCCGCAATGAACCAAAGATTGGTTATCGTTTTTTGGCCGATGATTAAGCTGATTTCCACCGCAAGAGGTTGCCCTGGCTATTCTCCTCAGAGCGTCCTATAATTACGTACAGAAGAGAAAAATAACCATACCCGGCGCTTTCAACGCCAGCTATAGATAGAAACTCAAAAACCTATGCGAACACCGCTCGATTCAATGCGCATTATCCACATTGCCAGCGGAGCACCGCTGCCAGGCGAATTACCGATCAGCGACACGACACCAGATCCCGGTTTGATGGGGCCAGACTCGATATCCTGGCGCTTACATGAAGAACAATGGTTGATTACCGCGGGCGCTCGTGCATTTCTTATGCAGGCGGCCCATCCCAAGGTTGCCCAGGGCGCGCTCGACCACAGCGCGTTTGCGGAAGACCCGTTTGGGCGCGTTTTTCGTACCATTCAGGGAATGGCTGTCTTGATCTTCGGCACCACGAAAGAGGTCAACGCCATGGCCCGTTCCATCAACCGCCTGCACCATACTGTCACGGGTACGCTGCCCGAAAGCATCGGTCGTTATCCCGCCGGTGAGCCATATAGCGCCATGGAACCTCTAGCCCTGTTGTGGGTGCATATCGTGTTTGTCGATAGCATGCTCACCGCCTATAAAACATTTGTCGGTCCGCTCTCGCAAGAGGTATGCGAACAGTACTGGCAGGAATCATGCCGCTACGCGCGACTGCTGGGGTTGACCAATGAGACACTTCCGGCCACTTATGCCGAAGTGCAGCGCTACATGGGTGAAGTACTCGCCTCCGGTGAGATTGCCATCGGGCCGGCTGCGCATTTCATCGCCCAGAAGGTCCTCTACCCACCAATGCCTCTGGCACGCAAGCCACTATGGGCTATTGTACGCCTCATCACCGTTGGACAGCTTCCAGCAGACATACGACATGCCTACGGCTTCCGCTGGACGATCAGGCATAAGATAGGATTTCTGATGGCACGTGGTGCGGGTCATCTCCTGCGCCGTCTCTTCCCCGACGCGCTCGGCCAATCACCGCTCGTGAACTTCGCCCGCAAGCGCGTGCGGGGAGAATTGTTACAATCGCCGGAACAGGCCAACCACGCTACTGCCGCTCAATAATGGGCCTATACAACTCTCTAATGACTACACAGCAGTAGGTTAGGTGTCAAAAAACTCAGACGTCTGGACGACCAGGGCACGGATTCTTCGCTGCGCTCAGAATGACAGGCAATTTTGCAACTTTTCATTACGATATATCGTAAATGGGAATAGAAAGATATATCGCGATGTTACAGATGATGAATGCGATATATCGCAAACGTCAAAACGTGAAAGGAGATTGAAGTACAATGTTTGACGAATTCAACAGAGAATCCGAACCTGCTCCTGAGAATGCGAACTGGCAAGGCTGGACGCCTCCCTGGATGTCTGGCGAAGGACAGGACGGTCCTCGCGGCCCATTTGGCCCCGGACCACAATTTGGTGGGCCTCGCGGCCCATTTGGCCCACGCGGGTGGCATGGTCATCATCATGGCCCATTTGGACACCGCCACGGCTGGAAGCATGGTGGATGGGGCTGGCAAGGTCCTCGCGGCCCATTCGGCCCTGGTTTTGGACCCGGACGGTTCTGGAATGTCCCGGAGGAACTCCTGGCGCTGCGCGCCGAGGCCGCGGAGGTTGCCAGGCTCTTCGCCATCGCCAGCAGGGGCGCGTTCGAGAACAAGGAGCGCCTGTCACAACTGCGCGCAATGCTTGAGCGCACGCACAAGGAACTGACCGACATGATCTATGGATCATCCCAGGGTCAGACACCCGGCCAGGGTGAGAGTGGAAGCGGGCCTGCCGATATCGGCCAGGCGTAAGCAATCGCGATGAATGAGCGGAGTAGGACGCGACGAATCGCGTCCTACCTTTTTATTTATGGAATTTCACAGAAAAACCGGGCAACGAGGCCGATGAATTTGCGCCGCGGCTGTGCCGTAGGGGCCGATTCATCGCGCCCCATAATCGTCGTAATACTTTGTCCAAACACATTAATAGAACCAGCGAGCGATTTGCGAACGGCAGGAAGCCAGGTCATTTTTGAGCGGCTGCAAGGCTAGCGTTCCTGGTCCGTCGGTCGAATGAGAATTTCATTGACATTGACATGCGCCGGTTGTGTTACCGCATACATAATGGCTGCCGCGATGTCCTCGCTCTGCAGGGGTCTTATCGAGTGAACCCATTCCTGGGTCTCCCTTTTTGCTTCGGGGTTGGTAATATGCTCGGTCAACTCCGTTGCCACCGCACCCGGTTCAATCAGCGTCACGCGGATATGATGCTGGTAGACTTCTTGCCTCAGCGCTTCTGAAAATGCGCCGACGCCCCACTTGGTAGCGTTGTAGACACCGCTGCCCGCCCGCGCCGTGCGGCCTGCCACGGATGAGACATTGACAATGTGCCCGCCATTTTGCGCTTTCATCACCGGTATGGCAGCGTGCGTCGCATACAGCAGGCCCAGCAGGTTGACGCTCACCATGCGCCGCCAATCCTCCGTATCTGCCCCCTCGATTGGGCCCAGCAGCATCAGGCCCGCATTATTCACCAGGATGTCCAGGTGACCCCAGCGCCCGCTGGCCGTATGCACCATATCATTGGCCTGCTTTTCATCGGCCACGTCCGCGATAATCGGCATAGCCTGCCCACCATTTTTCTCAATCTGCCTGGCCAGTTCCTCCAGCCTTTCATGCCGGCGAGCCGCCAGCGCGATATACGCTCCTTCAGCCGCCAAAGCCAGTGCCGTCGCCTCGCCTATGCCCGACGAAGCCCCGGTTACAAGCGCCACCTTGCCATTCAATTTACCTGCCATGATCTGATCTATCCTTTCCTGCTTCTTGAGAACGATAATAAGTTTCGATCAATCGATCTCCAAAGGCCTCGCGGAACAATGTTTCCTCTACCCGAAGAACGATCTACCATCGACTATGATACGTCGCACCGGTGCCTTCCGTTTCTTGCAGCCGGTACAGGATGTTCCCGTTCAGCTTGCTAATCTAATACATTTGTTCTACAATCAAGACCAGAAATATCTTTTGTCATTCTAAGCGCAGCATTGTCATTCTAAGCGCAGCATTGTCATTCTGAGCGCAGCGAAGAATCTCTATGTCTTAGCACGTAGCTAGAAGGAGTGGTTTGTGAGTCAGACACATCAAACACAAAACGCGGACGCAAATCCCATAGACAGTGGCAGAAGCGAGAACCTGCGCGATTCGCCGATGATGGCCCACCTGCTGGATGCCTTGCAGGATGGGACAGACATTGGACATTATGGTCGCCTGACATTTGTGATGGTTGCGCGCCATTTTATGGATGAGGATGAGATGGTGAAGCTACTGAGCAAGCAGCCCGATCATAATGAAACCGAGGCGCGGGCGCTGATTCAATCGGTGAAAGCACATGATTATAACCCGCCGAAGCGCGAGCGCATCCTGCAATGGCAGGCGCAGCAGGATTTTCCGATCTGCCCAACCCCCGACGAGCCTGGCACCTGCAACGTCTACAATGAGCTACGCTTTCCACCGGACATCTATGAGAACATCAATGAGTTCTGGGAGGAGAGGGCTGAATCTGAAGATAACAATAAATGATTGCATGAAAAATCCCTCATGCGCTCGAGCGCATGAGGGATTTTTCATGCAATCAAGGATACACGCCGCGAATCTCGGTCGCCTCGGCTACGCGAGCCACGGCCAGCAGGTACGCGCCCATGCGCAAATTCGTCTCCTGTTCGAGCGACTTCAGGCGTACAGCCTGATAGGAGCGTTCCATGATGCTTTCCAGGCGATTGTTGATCTCGTTCTCGGCCCAGAAGAAACGCTGCAGGTCCTGCACCCATTCAAAGTAGCTGACGGTGACGCCGCCGGCATTGGCCAGGATATCCGGCACGACGATAATGCCACGATCATTGAAGATGTGATCCGCATCCGGTGTCGTCGGCCCGTTGGCGGCCTCGATAATCAGGCGTGCCTTCACTCTTGAGGCATTTCTGCCTGTAAGCTGGTTCTCCAGGGCGGCGGGTACCAGTACATCGCAGGGGAGTTCCAGCAATTCGGCGTTCGTGAGTGACTCCGTTTCCGGCAGGCCTTTCAAGGTGCCGTGCTCTTTCGAATAACGCAGGGCGCGGTGGACATCGATGCCGTTGGAGTTATAGACGGCGCCATTGATATCGCTCAATCCAACGACCTTGCAGCCGAGCTCATGCAGCAGGCGGGCAGTGATGCTGCCGACGTTGCCAAAGCCCTGCACGACTACGACACTCTCCTCCGGGTTCATACCCATATCCTTCATGGCCTCGCGCGTCACTACCTGCACGCCGCGCGCCGTCGCCTCCAGCCTGCCCTCGCTGCCGCCAATAGCCAGTGGTTTGCCGGTAATTACAGCCGGAACCGAATAGCCCTGGTGCATCGAGTAGGTATCCATGATCCAGCCCATGATTTGCGGGTTGGTATTCATATCAGGGGCGGGAATGTCGCTATCGGGGCCGATCAGAATAGAAATCTCGGTCGCGTAGCGGCGGGTGAGACGTTCGAGTTCTGCGCGAGACAATTTATGAGGATCACAGATAACTCCACCCTTGGCACCACCGAAAGGGATGCCGACAACGGCGCACTTCCAGGTCATCCACATAGCCAGGGCGCGCACCTCATCAAGAGAAACCTCGGGGCTAAATCGAATACCACCCTTGGCGGGGCCGCGGTTAATATTGTGCTGCACGCGATACCCCGTAAACATCTCGACATCACCATTATCCATACGCACAGGAAAATTGACCGTCAGTTCGCGTTTGGGTTTACGTAAAATAGCGCGCATGGCTTGCGAGAGTCCGAGACGCTCGGCAGCCTCGTCAAACTGTGCCACTGCAACCGCATAGGGATTTTCAACTTCAACAGCCATGGTTTAAGTACCTCCTTAACTTTGGGCCGATCATAGGCCATACATGCAACACTGCATCAATGAAGCGTCATTACTTCCTAATCATAACACGTCCTGCGCAAACTTCTTATGGACATGCGCATTCGCAAGTCACCCGTGCCGGCAGGAAAAACGGAACACCGGTGGTCATAGATGAAAGCCCGCCAGAAGTCAGGCGGGCCTTGACCGGTGTATTTACCTAAAGTATATCATCTCGCTTGTATGGCTTTCAAGGTGAGCTGACTCAATGTTGCAGCAGGTACACGTCCGACCAATCGCCGAAGTACAGGCCGGTATAATTCAGGCTCACGCCATGCACCCAGGAAGGAATGACTGCTGAGAGCGTCTCGTGATCGAGCGGCAGCCAACCAACATCGGTAATTGCGATCTGCTCGGCCTGGTTATACAGGGCTATACGCGCATCACCCGTTTCCTCCTCCGCCTGCATCACCGTCGAATCGAATGTTGGATTGCTCCATAAACCGCTATTGTCGGGAGCATTGGTGGTCAAATTCAACGTCAACCAATCATAGGGGTCGGGGAAGTCCGCCGTCCACTGCGTAAAGCCAAATTGCACCTCGTGGTTCGCGGTCTCCATGTTGTAGGCGGTCAGCTCGACCGGCAGCAATTTCACCTGAATGCCCAGCGCATTTTGCCACATCTGCTGTAAAGCGACGGCTTCCGAGGTAGACACCTGTGAATTGGGATATGAGAAGGTAATTTGTGGCACCTTCGTCACGTCTGGATAGACCGATTGTAGTAACGCCTTTGCCTTAGAAGGATTATAGGGAATACCCTGGTAGCCTGCTTGATAGCCGGGCATACCGGGCGGAATAATCGTGGGAGCAGCAATGGCCGATCCCTTGAAGATAGCAGTTGCCAGAAGCTGTTTATTGGTAGCATAGGCAAAAGCCTGGCGCACAGCCACATTATTAAACGGCGGCTTCGTATTGTTGAAGAAAAGCAAGTCTGTCTGTAACAACGAAGAGGAGACAAAGCCGGACATGTTTTTCGCTATGGACAGGTCCGCGGGCAGGATATTCCAGTCGAAGGCATATTGTCCGGCCTGGTAGGTCTTGAAAGCGGTAGAGGGGTCATTGACGAAGAGCATGTCTACCTCTTTCAACTTTGTCTTAGGGCCATAGTAATATGGATTAGGGACGAGTACCATTTTGACATTATGGTCCCATTCCTTGACCATAAATGGGCCGGTGCCCACACCACTGCCGGCAACGTGGTTCACCCAGTTCATCTGTCCATACTGATGAATAATTTTCTCATTCAAGGGAAAAGAGATCGATGTCGCCAGCACGTCTAAGAAATAGGCGGTCGGCTTCGTCAGGGTAATCTGCAGGGTAGTATCATTGAGGGCCTTCACTCCTGCCAGCACATTGGTTTTGCCAGTATTGACATCATTCGCGCCGACTATATTGCCTTCGAATAAGGTAGCAATCGGCGATGCTACGGATGGGAGCAGCGCGCGGGTCAGGGTATAGACATACGACTGGGCAGTGACAGGAGTACCATCAGAGAACTTGATGTCAGGTTTGAGGGTAAAGGTATAGGTTTTTTCGTCGCTGGAAATAGTCCAGGTTGCCTGGTCTGACACAACATTCAAATTCTTGTCAAACCGCACCAGGCCGCTATAAATCATGCCCACAGCGACAGCTGAGTTCGCATCCGGCCCCTGTGCCGGGTCAAGCACACTGATATCCTGGGTGCCAACATTTGGAAATATCAGCACCTGGTTGGACGCCAGGGCAGGAGTTCCATTCGCTTTGGGCGCGGTGGTGGTTCCACCGCTGCAAGCAGCAACAAGAAGGAGCAGAGCGATCAAAAAGGTCGATCTGATAAACACGCGCCGGGAAAGCCAGCAGCAAGATTGATTTTTCACATCTCATCTCGCTTTCTATCTAAATGAAGCCATAAATAGACGTTTCGATATATTGCAATGGGAACATACCTTTCTCTATTGGCGTCCATTGTACTACTTCGGCAATGCCTGGGGCAAGCCAGATTCAGAAGTTGGCTTGCTCGATTTCACGGAATTGCCTCTTATAAAACATGGACAAACAGGTAATTCTGCGTCTATAATGAGAATGGATAATCGTACTGTTCAACGACGAACAGAGGCTCCATTTCCAGCTTCCAGTTCGTGACTAGAGACCAGGAAAGGAGGGACAGGTAAGCAGCGAGGAAGCTACTTATCCTGAACAGGATGGACGAAAAAGAACTTTTTATGAACGGCGAGTTCGTACCCGCCGAGCAGGGTGTCATTTCTGTACGCACACATGGTTTTGCCTACGGCACCGGCTGTTTTGAGGGTATCCGGGGATATTGGAATGAGAAGGATGAGCAGGTTTACCTCTTCCGCCTGCGCGAACACTACAAGCGGTTCTTGAACTCGTGCAAGATTCTCCAGATTTCGCTTCCCTACAATATAGACCAGCTCATTGATTTGAGCGTAGAGCTTGTGCGCCGTAGTGGCCTGAAACAAAACCTCTACCTGCGACCGGTAGCTTACAAGGCCGATCAGACTATCGGTGTGCGCCTGCATGGGTTAGAAGACCATTTTATCATTACCATTTCACCCATGGGCGATTACATCGATACCAATGGGCTGCACTGCGGCGTGTCTTCCTGGCGTCGTGTCGACGATAACGCCATCCCTGCGCGTGCCAAGCTAACCGGCGCTTATGTCAATTCGGCTTTCGCTAAAAGCGAGGCCATGCAAAATGGGTTTGATGAAGCGATCATGCTGACGAACGAAGGACATGTCTCGGAGGGCAGCGCCGAAAACATTTTCCTGGTCATGAATGGCGAGCTTGTCACTCCTGCCCCTACCGAGAATATCCTGCTCGGCATTACCCGCGATACAATTATTGAACTGGCGCGGCGAGAGCTAGGCCGAATTACCCGCGAGCGCCAGGTTGACCGTACAGAACTCTACATCGCCGATGAAATTTTCCTCTGTGGCACTGGCGCTCAGATTGCGCCCGTGGTGCGCGTAGATCACCGGCCTGTTGGAGACGGCAAGATTGGGCCGATTTCCAACGCATTATACAAACTGTATCACGATATTGTGCGAGGTCGCATCCCCGAATACCGCGAGCAATGGTGTACCCCTGTTTACGCTGCCGTACCGAGCCATCAGAGCGCTGAGGCGAAGGATTAGCGTAAGAGGACATGAAAAAACAGCGAAACGGCCCCGGGGCCGTTTCGCTGTTTTTTCATGTCCTCTTATTTTTTACTCTTGTGCTTGCTCATCTATTCCCAAATGGAAGCACTTGCCGCATTCCGGCGCGTTTTCTCAGGATACCTGGACATTCTTACATCCCAGGAAGCAAGCCTCGGCTTACATTTGCGCGACCAGCTTCAGTACCTTCGTTCCGCAATAAGACCTGCATAAGTGCTATGACTACACTCGAATCGGATAAAGTGGACAGGGCGCTGAGAGGTAAAATGAAAGCGGAGCGTCACGATACCGGAGATTGGTACTATACAGTTTTTAACAATCAAGGTATTGCAGTCTCTACAACAAGTCTTTCTAAGGTTCCAAACATACGCTTAGTGCTAACCGCGTAAGCCTGATGGCCCGCCAATTATGCCTTGATAACTCAAAGCAATTTGTTGATCTTGTCTCCTGTTCACTCAAGCGTGAGGATGCACTAGCGATTATGGAAACGAACTGCCCGCCTGAGAAACGTAGGCCAAGATAATCCTGGGAAAAGTGAGGAGATGGCTAGGCGACTGTCTCCTCACTTTTTCTCTTTCTAACTGATATTCGCGGTTCTTCTCTCCATCAGGGCGCAATAGTCGGATCACTTAAGTATCCATTTGCTTTGCTGCTAACTAAATACTGTGCAATCGATGAGCCATTGCTCGCGTTGAGTGTGTGTATGTACTCATCACTAGAACCGCAATAGAGGATGCCATTATTGACAACAGGCGCGTCCACTATGGAGGCAACTGAAGGATCAAGGGTGTGAATACTGTAAAGTCTCCATTAGAGGAAACATAAATTGTTCCATTGACTACCACTGGCGTCCCTAAACTATGCTCGTAATCTTCCTGGTGATACCAGATCAAGGTTCCATCACTAGCATTAAGCGCAAAGATGTAAAGGCTATCAGAAAAGTAGAGTATTCCATTGTTTCCTTTACCTTGAGCAATATCATGGAAAACATAGCTATAGCCCATTGTCGCGTTAAGTTGATAGAGGTACGGGTTGGCAAAACCTAGAGCAGGTTTGCCGTGCCCGAGGAGATAGCTATCGGCCAGGGCAGCTATCGCTGCCCACAGGGGAGCAGATGCGCTTGTCCCTCCAAGAACCAGCCATCCGCTGGGAAGACAATTTGAATCACCTGAATCAGTGCAGTAGACAGCATAGCCACTAGCCGGATCGGCATTCAGGGAAACATCTGGCGCCTCGCGGCAGAAAGTACCTGATGGTTGTTTGCACCAGGAGCCACTCTTGCTATATTTCTTTTCATTAACACCTGGTCCCGTCTGATATGCGGGCTGCTTCCAAAGGGTACTATTTCCCCCACCACCACCAGAACCATTCGGATAATAACAGGTTTTAGATGTGCAATTGTTATTCCATGCAGTCTCCTTTCCACTTGGGTACGGTGGATTGGGATTGGGTCCAGGGTCCGCCCCGGAAAGCGAGGTACCTCCTACGGCTGTCACATATGGTTGTGACGCCGGATCATCGACCTGTAACTTTCCTTTACTATGATCTAATCCAAGACAACCAAAAGCTCCATTATCTCCTGATGCTGCGAACATGCTTTGTCCCTGTAGTGCCATTATCTTGAAAGATTGTGCTTCGGACATAATGACTTGTGAAGACGCCATAGACTCACATGATCCCCAACTCGTACTGATTGAATTTGCGGTGTCGTCTTCAGCCATTTGATAGTATGCCGATATTGTTCCCATATCGTTGTTTGGTGCCTCGTACAATTCTATACGATCAACTGAAGAAGCGAGAGCTGCCATCATTTCAACATCGAGTGCGACCTCGCCTGCGCCGCTATGATCTGTTGGTCCACCATCCACTGAAATATCCTGCTGTGGAACCATAGTGAGGCCAAACTCGCTTTCATAAGCTGCAGCATCTCCTGGAGTATATCCTGATAACTCCATAAGCCCTGGTGTTACTCCGCCGAAACGTGAAAAATTACTTCCCCTTTTCTCAGCATACCTGATTGTTTAATTTTTATCAATATTTTTGTTATTCGAAATTATATTTTAGTACGATAGTTGGATACATCATCCCATTAGAGTTATAGAGACTTTAAATAAAAATGAGCGAAACGGTTCGAATCGTTTCGCTCATTTTTATTTAAAGTCTCTATAACTCTGAATTAACGCTTCGTATACTGAGGTGCCTTACGGGCGCGCTTCAGACCGGGTTTCTTGCGTTCCTTCATGCGAGGGTCGCGGGTGAGGAAACCGGCTTTGCGCAATGTGGGCTTCCAGTCGGGATTAACACGCACCAGCGCGCGCGCTACGGCGTGTCGAATCGCTCCTGCCTGGCCGCTGGTGCCGCCACCTACGACCCGGATCGTCATGGTGTACGCGTCGTTCAGATCGAGCACGCGCAGGGGGGCAGTCATTGTTGCATTGAGCGACTCACGGTTCCCAAAATACGCGCCACTACTTTTGCCATTGATGGTAATGGTGCCATCACCGTTGGGGAAGAGACGAACACGCGCTACAGCCGTCTTGCGCCGTCCCATACCATAATAATATTCGCCTCGAGTGGTATCAGCCAAGGTAGCTACTCCTCTTCTTTCGTTCACTCTATTCTGCTTCCGCAGTTCCTGTTGTCTCCGCGGGTTTCTTCAACAATGCCTGCCGCCCCATCCAGGGGATTGGCTTCTGCGCCTCGTGTGGATGCGTGGGGCCTGCGTAAATCTTCAGATGATGCATGATTTCGTCGCCCAGGCGGTTATGCATCACCATACCGCGTACAGCGTGCTCCAGTGCTCGCTCGGGATGCTTTCCCTCAAGAACTTGCCGGAGGGTGGTCTTTTTTAATCCACCGGGATACTGGCTGTGGCGATAATAGACCTTCTGGTCCATGCGCCTGCCCGTCACAGCGATCTTGTCCGCGTTGATCACGATCACAAAATCACCGCTCTGCATATGCGGCGTAAAGGTTGGTTTGTGTTTGCCGCGCAAAATCTGCGCAATCTCTGATGCCAGGCGGCCCAGTATCTGACCCTCAGCATCGATGACATACCACTGTGGCTTCAGGTCGGCGGCCCTGGCGCTATACGTTTTCATCATGATTCATTCTCCAATAATGGGGTTTTTCGTCAAATCCCAAATCTTTAGAATATTCTACCCGCACCAGGCATAGTCCATGTGGTGGAGCTGCTGAACCAGGGTGCGTCCTGTTTGCCTGTCGCACAATAGCGGCAAATTCATCCAGGCTCAGCCTCTTCTGCCCTACGAGCAACAGTGTTCCCATGATATTGCGAACCATCCCCGTGAGGAAGGCGTCCGCGGTAAAATCACAAGAGATAAGTGCATTATTCCGCTTGCAGCTTGCAGCAAGCATTGTGCGAACGCAAGAGTGCGGCCCCGGCTTCAACGGATTCGTCTCATCGGGGCTGCGACCGAAAGCTCCGAAATCTTTGCGCCCCAGCAATTGCCGGCACGCCTCATCCATCAGGTCTTCCGCTAACTCACGCGGGCTGTAGTAACTGTATCTCGCCCATAATGGCGAGCGGGCTGCGCCGTTCCAGATTGTATAGCGATACGAGCGGCTTTTCGCGCTATAGCGGGCATGAAAGCTATCAGGAACTTCTCTTGCCCAACGTACCGCTACTGTTACCGGTAGGACTGCATTTAAAGCCCGCATCCAGACCTGTGGCGCCAGGTGAGAGTTTGTGCGGAAGTGGATCACCTGACCACTTGCATGCACTCCGGCATCGGTGCGACCTGCCCCGTAGACTACCGACATCTGGCCGCTGATACGCTCAATCGCTGCTTCCAGCGTTCCCTGTATCGTTGGTCCATGGTTTTCAGGTTGACGCTGAAAACCATGATAATCAGTACCGTCATACTCAATGCCACAGGCGAGTTTCATAGTCTCTCACCAGAGCCGATAATGGGGTTCAACCAATTGGTTAAGTTACCCTGCAAGCAATCAGTTAAGTTACCCCGCAAGGCCGATAAATCGGCGGTGTGTACGGTAAACCGGCCCCTACACGAGGGCGATTTGTGCCATGTCGGCGGCATCGCCCTGGCGCTTGCCCAGTTTCGTGATGCGCGTATAGCCACCGGGGCGGCCAGTGTAGCGCGGGGCCAGTTCGTCAAAGATTTTCTTGACAACCAGCTCGTCTGGAATCGATTGCAGGATGCGGCGGCGCGCATGCAATTCGATAGCCATCGCTTCATATGCGGCCTGCAGTGCCCGTTCGGCCTCATCTTCATTCGAGATGATGCGGAGCAGTTCATTGCGGCGGTCCCGGTACTTATTTTCCAGGAACCTGCGGCCCTTATCGGTCAGAGGCGGCTTGCCCATATCGGCGCGATCCTCATTCGAAGCGACCTTTTTGTCGAGTGAGAAACGACCGCGGCGCGCGAAAGCGAGTATCTGCGCTGCCTTCTCATCGTCCCCGACGACCTCATTCAGATGCTGTCGAGCGGCAAGATAGCCCTTGATAGCAATAGAAATCAGCTTCTCCGTCTCTCCGCGGATGGCACGCGCCCGTGCCTCCGTGGTCTTTATACGATCATAGCGGATGAGACCTATCATGAGATTGCGCCGTGCAGAACGCCGACGCGGCTCAGGCATGCTCATCCGATTACCGGCAACTCGGTGCCTCACCTTATTCCTCCATTTCGTGATCGCCGTCAAAATCGGCCCCAACCGCGCTGGTACGTGGATTCGGCAGGAAGTTGCGTGCCAGCAATCGCTCGCGCAACTCTTGCAGACTCTTCTCACCGAAGTTTCGCACGCCAAGCAGGTCTTCCTCGTTCATCGAAAGCACCTGACCAACTTTCGTAATGTTACTGCGCTTGAGGCAGTTATACGCGCGAACCGAGAGATCAAGCTCCTCGATGGGAGTATCGTAGATCTTCTGTGGAATCGGTATGCTGCTCAGCGGCGGCTTCTCCGGCTCGGTCAAAGTCGCGCGGTAGTTGGCAAGCTGCGTAAAATGGCGTACCAGAATATCGGCACTCTGGCGCAAGGCCTCATCCGGTGGAATTGTGCCGTCGGTCCAGATTTCAAGAACAATTTTATCGTAGTTTGTCATTTGTCCTACGCGCGTATGCTCAACGGTATAATTTACCTTTTGCACAGGCGTGTAAATGGCATCTATAGGGATCACCCCGATGGGCTGGTCTTCTTTTGAGTCGGCGGGGACATAGCCTTTGCCGGTCTCAACAACCAGTTCCATTTCGAGGCGAGCATTCTCGTTGTCTAATGTGGCAATGTAGAGATCAGGATTGACGATCTCGACAGTGCTAGGAGCCATAATATCGGTGGCAGTCACCACGCGCTCGCCACTGACCTCCAGACGCATCGAAACGGGATGGTCTGAAAAGGAGCGGAGGCGGAGTTTCTTGACATTCAAAACGATGTCGGTCACATCCTCCATCACATTGGGAATATCCTGAAACTCGTGTTGCACACCATCGATACGAATAGAGGTCACCGCCGCACCGGGCAGCGAGGAGAGCAGGACACGCCGTAGCGCGTTGCCCAGGGTCATCCCATACCCCGCCTCCAATGGTTCAATATCATAGCTCGCATAGTTTCCTTGTGTTTTAGTATTTTTAATGCGAGGCAGAGTAATATCTAGCAAGGTTCAACCTGCCTTTCTTTTCCTACCATGAATTACTGCCCGTTTCCCAACTTGCCTCTAGCTCTACATAGGAGAAACCGCGTAAGTTGGTAGTCCAAGAGTCCTGTACCTTTAGCATTCCATCCTTGCGGGTAGGATGCTAAAGGCATATACCCAACCGCCGGCAAACATCAACGCGTGAGATTAGCGCTGATATAATTCAACCACCTTCTGCTCATCGAAAGGCAATTCAAGGTCTGTTCGTACCGGCAGCGAGAGTACGCGACCGGTCATGGCATCTACATCCAGGCTTAACCAGGCGGGAACGCCTTTCTGAGCCAGGAGCAGCGCGCGGGTCTTGAAGTACTCAAGTCCCTTACTTCGCTCACGAACGGAGATCACATCATTCGGTTTCGCAATAAAGGAAGGAATATCAGTTTTGCGGCCATTTACTGCAAAGTGTCCATGACAGACCAGCTGGCGAGCCTGCGCTCGCGAATCGGCGAAGCCCAGTCGATAGACCAGGTTATCCAGGCGCATCTCGAGCACCTGCATCAGGTTCTCGCTGGTCCTGCCGGGGCGATGGGCCGCGATATCGAATTGCCTGCGGAACTGCCGTTCCAACAAGCCATAGGTGCGGCGTACTTTCTGCTTCTCACGTAACTGGAGCGCGTAGCCTGATGGTTTGCGCGCACGACTTGAGCCATGCTGTCCCGGGCGAGTATTGCGGCGCTCAAGGGTGCAATTCATCATGCACTTATCGCCCTTCAAAAAAAGTTTCACCCCCTCGCGCCTGCAGAGTTTGCAGACGGGGCCGGTATAACGTGCCATCTAATCGAATCCTCCTCACACGCACAGATCGAATTACACGCGACGCCGTTTCGGCGGCCGGCAGCCATTGTGCGGAATAGGTGTAACATCAACGATCGAGGTAATATTCAGACCGGCGGATTGCAAGGAACGGATTGCGGCTTCACGACCAGAACCCGGTCCCTTGACAAAGACCTCGATCTGCCGCAGACCATGCTCCATCGCCTTACGAGCTGCCGATTCTGCGGTGACCTGTGCAGCATAAGGAGTGCTTTTGCGGGAGCCTTTGAAGCCCTGGCCGCCGGCACTGCCCCAGGAAATGACATTACCATTGGGGTCTGTAAGCGTAACAATTGTATTATTAAATGTGGCCTGAATATGCGCCTGCCCACGCGGTATCGACTTACGCTCACGCCGCCTGGGTTTGCCTGCCGTTGTTTTCTTTTTGTCTGCCATACTTGCAATACCTTCCCAGCGTTACTTCTTTGCCGTAGCTTTCTTCTTGCCTGCCACAGTTCTCTTCGGCCCACGCCGCGTGCGCGCATTCGTGCGCGTGCGCTGCCCGCGCACCGGCAAGTTGCGACGATGACGCATACCACGATAGCAACCGATCTCAATCAGCCGCTTGATATTCATATCCACTTCGCGGCGCAGATCGCCCTCGACCTTATATTCGCGGTCGATCACCTCGCGCAAGCGGTTGACCTCTTCTTCGGTCAAATCTTTTACCCGCGTATCGGGGTTAATTCGTGTTCGCTCCAGGATTTTGCGGCTGGTTGTCAGGCCAATCCCGTAGATGTAGCACAGCGAAATCTCCACACGCTTATCGCGTGGAATGTCAACGCCGGCAATTCTAGCCATCTTTTCCTCCAAATTATGTAGGGGTGACCCCGGTCAGGTTACCCCTGGTCACCCGTGCAGGTCACCTCTACAGCAACCTGCATTAACCCTGTCTCTGCTTATGCTTGGGATCCTTGCTACAGATAATCATTACCACGCGATTGCGCCGGATTACCTTGCAATGCTCGCAGCGCGGTTTTACCGAGGCGCGCACTTTCATGGTTGCCCTCCTCAACTCGACTCAATTCAGTTCAATTTTAAAAAGTTAACATGAAAAAGTGAAAAAATCAGAAAGTAGGAAGGCTCTCGTTTGTCTGATTACCTGCCTGCTTGCTTCAAGCCGTCAAAAAGAAGCCGCTGAGAAGAAATGGAAAAGTGAAACAGAGGAAGTTACTTCCGCCTCACGATTTCACACGCCACGTAATGCGACCGCGTGTCAGATCATAAGGGGACAGCACAACTCTTACCTTATCACCTGGCACAATACGCACAAAATTCATACGAATACGTCCTGAGAGCACGGCAAGGACCTGGTGCTGCTCGTCGATTTCTACCTTGAACATGGCGTTGGGGAGGGCTTCAATGACTTTACCCTCCACTTCGATTTCATCTTTCTTTGCCATAGCTTCCTTTCTCTAATGACGGCCAATTTTTCGGTGATGATTCCATGATAAAATGGCAGCAGTTGACACTGCTGCAGCCAACTACGAATTATAGCACATTATAATAACATTGTCGAGAGGGAATTTCTTCCTACTACCCATAAGTGCATCCGAGCTTCTTCCCCTTCGTTCCTCAGGGCTTCGGCTTCTTTCGCTCAGCATGAGATGCTCACGGCATGCCACAGGCATGTCATTCTGAGCGAAGCGAAGAATCTCTACCGACCCTCATGGGAATCGCCAGAAATTCGCAACTACAGTGTCAGGATATCCGCGTCTCCCTCGGTAATTGCCACGGTATGCTCAAAGTGGGCGGCGTAGCTTTTATCGGCGGTGACGACCGTCCACTTGTCGGGTAGCACCTCTGTTTCCTTCTGGCCCATGGTGACCATGGGTTCGATGGCGATTACCATACCGGAGCGAAGCAGCGGATTGGGCTGGCCCTTTTCGATATAGTTCAGCACCTGCGGGTCTTCATGCATGCTGCGACCCACGCCGTGACCCCCGTACTGCCTCACTACTGAAAAGCCCGCCGCTTCTACAAAGGTTTGCACCGCGCGACCGATATCTGATACGCGATTCCCGGCTCGCGCCGCGGCAATACCGCGATAGAGAGCGTCCTCGGTCACCTTCAGCAGGCGTTTCACCTCTGACGAAACCTCACCGACAGGCACGGTGATCGCGGAGTCGCCGTGCCAGCCACGATAGATGGCGCCAAAATCGATGCTGATAATATCGCCATCGCGCAGGATGCGTTTGCCAGGGATACCATGCACAATCTCATCGTTTACTGACGTACAGATCGAGGCCGGGTAACCGTGATAGCCCAAAAAGCTAGCTTTGGCGCCCCAGCGCTTCAATTCTTCCTCAGCTATAGCATCCAGGTCTGCCGTAGTAATGCCTGGGCGGACGGCGCTACGCAACTTTGCGAGGACTTCGGCCACGATGTGGCCTGCCTCGCGCATCTTCTCTCGTTCTTCCCTCGACTTGATAATGATTGCCATGGTCTACCCTTGTTCAAGACGGCTCAGATAATTTTCGTATCACGTCCAGCAATGCAGCCTGCACCTGCTCGATACTCTGATTGCCATTCACTTTCACGAGCTTCTGCTGCTGGCCATAATAGTCAAGCAGGTGGATGGTCTCGTTGAAAAAGATGTCGAGCCGGCGCTGGACGGCATCTCCTGTATCATCGGAGCGCTGGTACAATTCACTTCCATCGATGTCGCAGACGCCCGGAACTTTGGGCGGGTTGGTGTTGATATTGTAAACGTGCTGGTTGGCACGGCAGATGTAACGCCCGGACAACCTGTGGAGAAGTTCCTGGCGAGGAACATCCAGGTAGATTGCGAGGTCTATCTGTTTTCCGGATTCCTGCAATCCCTTATCCAGAACCTGCGCCTGCGGAATTGTGCGAGGGAAGCCATCCAACAAGGCACCTTTCGCAGCATCGGACTCACGCAGGCGACCGAGCACCATCGCCACAGTGATTTCGTCGGGGACGAGTTCGCCGCGATCCAGGTAGGACTTAGCCTTCAAGCCCAGTTCAGTCTGCTCACTCTGCGCTTTTCGCAGCAGGTCTCCACTGGATATATGGGGAATGCCGAGCATTTTCGATAGCAAATCCGCCTGCGTTCCCTTACCTGAGCCTTGCGCGCCGATCAGGATGATGTACACGTTTCTTTACCCTCCGATGGAAGAACGGCTCCACATTGAGCCGGCAATTACTGCATCTACACTTGACCTTTTCGGGTCTGCTGGTTTCAGGGCGCCCACAAGGGGACGCCCCTATCCTATGTGAGGAACCCTGAATAGTTACGCATAACCATCTGGGCCTCGATCTGCCGAACCGTATCCAGCACGACGCCGACCACAATCAGCAGGGCGGCGCTGCTAAGCAGCTGGTTGCCACCGACGCGGGCGAGGAATGGCAAAATCGCTACAATGCCCAGGAACAAGGCTCCTGCCAGCGTGATACGATTCAAAATCTCGTTCAGGTAACGGCGCGTCGTCTCGCCTGGACGGTAGCCAGGGATATGAGCGCCCTGCTTCTGCAAGTTATCCGGGATATTTTGCTGCTGCCACACTACGTAGGCATAGAAGTAGGTGAATGCTACGACCAGGACAAAGTAGATGGCCCAGTAATACCACAGGCTCGTATTGGCAATATTCGTCCCAACCCAGTTCGCCAGGGCCTGCAACCATCCTGTATTGCTTCCTATCAGGTACTGCGAGAGTACTGCCGGGAAGATCAGCATGGATTGCGCGAAGATCAGGGGGATCATACCCGCGCTATTGACCTGCATGGGAATATAGGTTCTTTGCGCCGTGCCCACCAGCATGCCGCGTCCAACCATACGCTTCGTTGGATATTCAATCGGTACGCGACGCTGCCCTTGATAGATGTACACAATACCAACAATTGTAACCAGACCGACCAGCAAGAAGACGCCGAGGCTGACAATACCGCCGCCAGAAGATGACGAACTGGCAGTAAAACCTGACTGGATGAAGCTGGGAATACGACTGACGATACCACCAAAGATGATGATCGAGATACCGTTGCCGATGCCGTTTTCAGTGATCAGTTCACCAAGCCATACCAGGATCATCGTCCCGGCTGTCAGGGTGATCAGGATGGCGAGTGACTCCAACCAGTACTGGCTGCTGAACAGGTTGAAGTTCGTGAGGACATTCGCGCGCTCGAAAATGGCGGCCTGTCCTAACGCCTGTAAGAACGCCAGTGGCACGGTGATGATGCGTGTGATCTGGCTGAATTTGAGACGACCGGCTTCGCCTTCGCGCATCATGTTCTCTAAGGCGGGGATAATTGGCTGCAGGAGCTGCATGACAATCGTCGCCGTGATATACGGATAGACGCCCAGAGCTACAATCGAGAACTGTTGCAACGACCCGCCAGAAAACACGTCCAGCAGGCCAAGCAACTGGCCCAGATTCTGGTTGCCCCCGCCCTGGTTGAACAGGCCAGACAGAGCCTTCTGTTCCGTGGGTGATAGGGGCACAGTGATATGAGCGAGGACGCGGAAGATCAGCAGCATCGCTATAGTGAAGAGTATTTTCTTGCGCAGATCAGGAATAGTCCAGATGCTCCGCAGACGTTCCCACATGGGAAGCTCCTTTCACAGAAAAAAAGACATTCTATCAGGGCATAACGAGTTTTTATGCTCCGGTGTTCTGTTGACTTGCTGCCTTTTTACCCTCGTCCTTACGTCTCTTTGTCTTCTCGTATACTTTCGTGGGGATGATCTCGATTGACCCGCCTGCTGCCTCAATTTTGGCACGCGCGCTGGCCGAAAATTTGTGGGCGCGCACGGTCAAAGCGCGGTCAACTTCACCATCGCCAAGAATCTTGACCAGTTTCTTGCTTTCGGCTTTGGTCATGAAGCCTTGTTCCGCCAACTGTTCAGGCGTCACCTGCGTACCGGCCTCGAAGACCTGGAGATCGGCCACATTCACAATGGCATAATCGTGGCGGAAAGGCGTGTTGCTGTTGCCGAGGCCGCGCATGAACGGGAGGCGCTTCGACAGGCGTGTCTGACCGCCATTAAATGCTCGATGTATTGTTCCGCCGGTGCGGGCTTTCTGGCCCTTGGTTCCGCGGCCCGCGGTCTTGCCGCGACCGGAGCCGTGGCCACGGCCAACGCGCCGCTCACGCTTGTGCGAACCAGGAGCTGGTCGCAAATCGCTTAGTTTCATCAGACTACTTCCTCTACCTTTACCAGGTGGCTGACCTTGCGGATCATGCCGCGAATCGCGGGTTGATCCTCGTGTTCAACCGTCTGCTGGAGCTTACGCAATCCTAACGAGCGGATGGTTTCTTTCTGATCCTTCGCATAACCAATCGCGCTTTTGACATATTTAATACGCAGCTTTGCCATGTGTTACTCCTATCTGCGGCGGTCGCCACCACCACGGCGGTCGCCGCGGTCGCCGCGCCGCTCACCGCGCTCGCCGCCGCCCCTGCGTCCTCCTGATGTAGACCTGCTTTCACGGGCCTCTTCTTCGCGAGCGGCACGTGCCTGGGCCATTTGTTCTGCGGCGTTGGCGGCGGCGAGAGCCAGGCGCTCGGCCTGCTTCTTACCAACCACCTCAGCGACCGTCTTGCCACGCAGGGCAGCTTCGGTTTCGGCAGAGCGCAATTCGCGCAGGCCCTGCAAGCAAGCCATCACAGTATTTCCGGGATTGGTGCTTCCAAGGGATTTCGTCAAGATATCACGGATACCGGCCGCTTCCACCACGGCACGCACCGGGCCACCTGCGATTACACCGGTGCCCGGGGCGGCAGGTTTGAGCATGACCTCCGAGGCGCCGAAGCGTGTCTTTACCATAAAAGGAATAGTGGTTCCGGTCAGGGGCACCTCGATCAGGTGCTTTTTGGCGTCCTCTACTCCCTTGCGAATAGCTTCTGTATACTCGGCAGCTTTGCCCAGGCCTAATCCAACGTGGCCGTTGTGGTCGCCCACAACGACAATCGCGCGGATACTGAAGCGTCGACCGCCCTGCACCACCTTGGATACGCGGCGAACCTGCACGACTGTTTCTTCCAGGTTCAATTTTGAAGCATCTATTTTTGGCATCTTCTTTCTCCTGGCGGCCTAAAAATCCAGGCCTACTTCACGAGCGCCTTCCGCGAGCGCGGCCACGCGCCCATGATAGGCGTAGCCACCACGATCAAAGACGACACGACTGACACCCTTCTCCTTCGCGCGCTGCGCTACCAGCTTGCCGACTTCACGAGCGACCGCGACCTTGTGGTTATCGGCGATTGCCGCGAGGGCCTCAACCGGTGTCCTGGTTGAGCCTTTCTGAGCAGGAGCCAGCACGGTCTTCGCCTGCGCGCCCGGTTTACCGCCCTTTTGAGGTTGAGCGCCTTTCGCAGGTGCTTTGGGAGCCTGCTTCGCGCCCTTACCTTTTGTTGGCAGTGCTTCGGTTGCCGCCTCAACCACATCTGTGACTTTGTCCGCTACGGCGCTGATTACGTCACCTACTTTTGCTTGTAGCGAGTTATCTTCCTTCGACTTCGGCTTAAAATCGCGCAACGCCGCCTCAAGAGACGACGCGGCGGCCAGAGTCTGACCGGTCGTATCGTCAATGATCTGGGCATAGATATGATGCCCGCTGCGGAAGACGCTCAAGCGAGGGCGCTCTTGCGAACCCTCCAGGTGGCTTCTCATACGGCGGTGCCGCTTTAACCGCGCCTTATTTGCATTAAACTGCTTTATCATTTCTTCTTACCACCGACTTTTCCGGCTTTGCCGGCCTTGCGGCGAATCGCCTCACCTGCATAACGGATACCCTTGCCCTTGTATGGTTCGGGCTTGCGAATCATGCGAATGCTAGCGGCAACCTGGCCTACGAGTTGCTTATCGATGCCGCTGACACTCACCTTAGTAGCTTTGGTCGCCGGATCGACGCCGTCCATGGATAAGGTTATGCCTGGAGGTGGCTGCACTTCCACGGGATGGGAATATCCCACCTGAATGACCAGGTTTTCACCTACCTTGTTTGCGCGATAGCCAACGCCATGAATTTCCAGCGACTTCGTATATCCCTGCGTCACGCCGACAACCATATTGTTGATCAGCGTGCGATACAGGCCATGCTTCGCTTTATGTTCTTTACTATCTGATGGACGAGTCACGTCTAGCTTGCCGTCCTCGAGGTGGAGTGTCAAATCGGGATCGACCTGATATTTCAACTCTCCCTTGGGGCCCTTGACCGTCACCAGATTGTCCTCAGTCCAACTCACCTGCACCTTTGGGGGAACAGTGATTGGAGCGCGTCCAATACGAGACATTTTTACCCTCCTGCCTTGATTACCAGACGTAGCAAACGACTTCACCGCCGAGGCCCTGCTGATAGGCTTTCTGGCCGCTCATGAGTCCCTTAGGCGTCGAGAGAATGGCTACACCCAGTCCTCCACGGACACGAGGGATGCTAGCCCGTTTTGTATACACGCGCAGCCCTGGCTTACTGACACGCTTCAATTGCGTCAATACCGGGCGCTTATCCACGTAGCGCAGCGTCAGACGAAGCGTCCCCTGTGGTGTATCCCTTAAGATTTCGATATCCTTAATGTAGCCCTCTTCTTTGAGCACTCGCGCGATGGCCAGCTTCATTTTGGAGGCCGGGATCAGCACGCGCGTATGCTTTGCAGCTGCCGCATTGCGAATACGTGTCAGCATATCCGCGATAGGATCAGTCATATTCATTGAACAACACCCTCCGTCACCAGCTCGACTTCGTCACGCCGGGCAACTCACCGCGCAGCGCTCGCTCGCGGAAGCAAATGCGGCATAGGCCAAACTTACGCATATAGGCACGCGGTCGCCCGCAGATCTGACAGCGATTATGCTGCTGCACCTTGTGTTTGGGCTTGCGCTGCGACTTCACAATCATTGATGTTTTTGCCATTGCACTCTCCAGCGTTATTTTCTAAAGGGCATGCCCATCAACCTGAGCAGCCGTCGCCCCTCTTCATCGGTGCGAGCCGTCGTTACAATACTTACTTCCATTCCCCGTACTTTATCGACCTTATCGTAGTCAATTTCGGGAAAGACCAGTTGTTCGCGCAACCCAAGCGTATAGTTGCCGCGGCCATCAAAAGCCTCTGGCGATACGCCTTGAAAGTCACGCAATCGCGGCAGAGCCACGTTCATCAACTTATCCAGGAATTGATACATGCGGTCGCCGCGCAATGTGACCATGCAACCAATCTGCATGCCTTCGCGCAGCTTGAAAGCCGCGACCGAGCGTTTCGCGCGCGTGATTACGGGTCGCTGCCCCGTGATTGCCGCCAGGTCGGAGACGGCTGCATCCATTGCCTTGGCATTCTGGATGGCCTCACCCATACCGATATTGACGACGACCTTATTGATGGCAGGCACCTGCATCGGATTCTTGTAGTTAAACTCCTTGAGCAGGGCAGGCGCGACCTCTTTTTGATACTTTTCTTTGAGCCTTGATGCCATAGTGTTTAACTACTCCTCGTGCGATCTTCGATGATCTTTCCACATTTCTTGCATACGCGCACCTTACGCACCTTCTGATCGGCACCCATGGGGCGGCGATCATGTGCCACGCGTGTGGGCTGGCCGCACTCGGTACAGACCAGCATGGTGTTCGAGACGTGAATCGGCATTGCCTTATCGATCACGCCTCCCTGGCGGGTCTGACCCTGCGGGCGCACATGCTTTTTGACCATATTCAGGCCTTCGACAATCACCTTGTCGACCTGCGGCATTGCCCGCGATACAGTTCCTTGCTTGCCTTTATCCTTGCCGGTGATGATCAAGACGGTATCGCCCTTCTTGATATTCATCTTGGCGAGGTGCAGGGGCTTTTTCTCTTTCTGCTTTGTTGCCATTTTTCCCTCAAAAGTCTATCGTTTGTCTTTGTCGTTCTGTTGGGACGACAAACTTCAACGAACCAGCACGACTACTACCTTACAACACCTCTGGCGCGAGTGAAATGATCTTCATGAAGTTCCGTTCGCGCAACTCGCGTGCCACGGGGCCAAAGATACGCGTGCCACGTGGGTTATTGCCGGCAGCGATAATCACCGCGGCATTCTCGTCAAAGCGGATATGCGAGCCATCGGAGCGCACATATTCTTTAGCGACGCGCACCACGACGGCATTCACAACCTCGCCTTTTTTCACCTGCCCATTAGGCGCGGCCTGCTTGACAGAGGCTTTGATCACATCGCCTATTTCCGCGTACTTTTTCGCCGACCCACTCAAGACGCGGATGCACATGATTTCTTTTGCGCCGGTATTGTCGGCGACTTTCAGTCGTGTTTGTGGCTGGATCATCGTGATCTCTCCTTATTCTTCCGCTTTCGCTTCATTGGCGGCGGATATGATATCGGGGTCGGCTTCAGCCAGTACTTCTTCGACCGGCACAATACCGCTGCCGCGCTTAATAATTTCCACCAGGCGCCAGTGCTTGGTTTTACTCAGTGGGCGGCTTTCCTCGATGCGCACGATGTCGCCGATCTGGCAGGTATTCTCTTCATCATGCGCATGAAAACGCTTGGTTTGCTTGTAAGTGCGCTTGTAGATGCGATGGCGTTTCAGAGATTCTACAGCGACAACAATTGTCTTATCCATTTTATTGCTTACCACGCGCCCAACTTTTTGCTGGCGACGGCTCTTAACAGGAGCTTGCGTGGCAGCATTACTCTGCTGTGTCATTCTTCAGCCTCCAACTCTGTCAACCGGTGCAACAGGCGAGCGATATCTTTGCGCGTCTGAGCGAAGATGCGATTATTCTTTACTTCACCGCGCTGCTGCTGCAGGCGGAGGTTGAACAGCTTCAGGCGCATTTCTTTCAGTTCGCGGTTAGCTTCACCGTAGGTATACTCGTTTATCTGTTTGCGACGTTCATTAGCTTTCGACACTCTCTGCCTCCCCTCGTGTTAAGAAGCGGGTCTTCACGGGCAGTTTATGACTGGCCAGGCGGACGGCTTCTTTGGCGACCTCTTCGCTGACGCCGCCGATCTCAAAGATAATGCGCCCGGGCTTGATGACCGCTACGTAGTGATCGACAGCACCCTTACCACTACCCATACGAGTCTCTGCCGGCTTTGCTGTAATAGGTTTATCGGGGAAGACGCGGATCCAAACCTTGCCGCCGCGCTTCATAAAACGGGTCAGCGCGATACGCGCGGCTTCGATCTGACGGGCCTCCAACCAGCAAGGCTCCAGGGCTTGCAGGGCAAACTCTCCGAAAGCGATGGTGCTGCCGCGCTGAGCAGTTCCTTTCATACGACCGCGATGCTGCTTGCGATATTTATAACGTGATGGTGCCAATAGCATGGCTTAATTCTCCTCTATCCGTTCCATACAGGTGGATGAACGTCGAGCGAGAGTTGCCCGGCGTCATTTCCACCTGTCTTGCAATCATCACTCAGCGCTCCCGCTTCCGGCTGCACCCTCTTCAGGAGTTGTGGGAGGCGTTGGGGGCATAGCGGCGGGCTGTGCCCCGGTGCCCTGGACCTCCTGAGCCTGTGGTTCTTGCACATCAGAGATGGCCTGTGTCTCAGGTGCTGCTTCCGGTGCTGGCGCAGTTGGCTGCGACTGCGGAGCCTGTTCGGTATTTGCGGCCCGGCCAGCGCGTGGTGGTCGCTCGCCCTGTGGTCTGGGCGGACGCTCGCCCTGAGCGCGCGGCGGACGTGGGGCTCTTTCGCCTCCCTGCGCCTGCGAGCGCTCGCCGCGTGGCGGTCGCTCACCCTGTGGTCGCTGTGGTCGCTCGCCCTGTGGCCGTGCCGGGCGTTCGCCTTGCGGACGCGCGCTGCGCTCGCCGCGTGGGGCACGCTCGCCTGCCTGACCTTGCGGTCGCTCGCCACGTGGGGCGCGCTCGCCTCCGCGCTCACCGCGGCCACGTCGCTCGCCGCGGCGCTCGCCGCCCTCGGTACGCTCGCGTGGAGTAAACGACGGCTGCGCTGCTTCCTGCGGTTCGCCTGGTTCGCGGCGTTTGCTGGGCAAAATATCGCCCTTATAAATCCATACTTTGATACCAATTACACCAAAGGCCGTGTGGGCTTCCGCCAGGCCATAATCGATATCGGCACGCAGTGTATGCAGGGGGATTTTTCCCTCTACTTCCTTCTCCGTGCGCGCAATTTCCGCGCCGCCCAGACGTCCGCCGATGACGACGCGAATGCCCTTAGCATTGGCGCGCATCGTCTTCTGTACGGCCTGCTTCATTGCTCGCCGGAACGAAACGCGCTTCTCCAATTGTTCCGCGATACTGCGTCCTACCAGGTAAGCATCCAATTCGGGCTGGCGAATTTCGACGATATTGAGCCGTACCCGCTTCCTGGTCTGTGCTTCCAGGGTTGAGCGCAGCTTATCGACCTTTTCGCCGCTTTTGCCGATGACGATACCCGGCTTGGCGGTATGGATCGTGACCGTTACCTGATTGGCAGCGGCGCGCTCAATCTCGATATGTGAAACCGCAGCGTTGGCAAGCTCTTTCTGGATGGTGCTGCGTATTTTCAGATCTTCGGCGAGTAATTCTTTGTAATCACGCTCGGCATACCAGCGAGACTGCCAGCCTTTTACGACGCCGAGCCTGAAACCGGTGGGATGTACCTTATGTCCCAATAGTGTACTCCTTCCTCCCTTAGCGTCTCTTGCCGGCCTCAGCTGGGTCGTCTGAGACAATCACGGTCACATGGCAGAAGCGCCGTAGAATGCGGGCGGCCCGGCCATGAGGACGCGCTTTGATGCGTTTGACCCGGAACGAGTCATCCGTCACAATATTTAGAATATACAGATCATCAGGATCAAGATTATAATTATTCTCAGCATTTGCCGCTGCCGATGCGATAACTTTACTGACCGGCTTTGCGCCTGCATTGGGCATAAACTGAAGATACGCTAACGCTTCATTCACGCGCAGGCCTTTGACTGCGTTGGTGACCAGGCGCATCTTGCGCGGCGGAATACCTATGTCTTTTGCAATAGCCCTGACTTGCATGTTGTACCTCTCGTAGGGGCCCGATGTGTCGCGCCCCATCTCACCAGAACCCCCGCGGGAGACAGGCCCAGGGCACTGTCCCTACAGGGTGGGTTCACTCGTTATTTTGTTCAACTGTCTAATCTCCGCCGGGGCGCGATACATCGGGCCTACGACCGACGGTGGAGGTAAGTTATCAAGAGCTAGCGAACCGAAGTGGTGCGCTCGCTCTTGCCACCCGCGTGACCGCGGAAGTGGCGGGTGGGTGCAAACTCACCGAGCTTATGGCCCACCATGTTCTCCGTGATATAGATAGGCACATGCGTTTTGCCGTTATGCACGCCTATTGTCATTCCCACCATCTGTGGGAAAATCGTCGAGGCGCGCGACCAGGTTTTGATAACTCGCCGGTCGCCGCTCCTCAACACGGCCAGTACTTTCTTTCTAAGCGATTCGTGAATGTATGGTCCTTTTTTCCTTGAGCGCGACATTTACTTCCTCCTCCTGCCAGCGTTGCGACGCCGTACAATGAAGCGGTCCGTTCTCTTATTCTTGCGCGTCTTGTAACCGAGCGCGGGCTTGCCCCATGGTGTCTGCGGTTGGCCACCAATGGGTGAGCGCCCTTCACCACCACCATGTGGATGGTCGCGGGGATTCATGACTGAGCCACGCACTGTTGGGCGGCGGCCAAGGTGACGCGAACGCCCGGCCTTGCCAAGGCTGCGGTTCTCGTGATCGACGTTACCGACCTGCCCGATGGTCGCCATGCACAGGATATGGATACGGCGCTGCTCGCCCGATGGCAAGCGCACCAGCGCATAATCGCCCTCTTTCGCCATCAACTGCGCGCCGACACCGGCGCCGCGAGCCAGCTGGCCCCCACGACCCCGCGTCAACTCGATGTTGTGGATAGTCGTGCCGGTCGGAATATTCTTCAAGGGCAGGGCATTGCCAGTGCGAATATCGGCATCCGGCCCCGCCTCGACCCTATCGCCTACTTTCAATCCCAGCGGCGCTATGATATAGCGTTTCTCGCCGTCCACATAATGCAGCAGGGCAATACGAGCCGAGCGATTCGGGTCGTACTCGATTGCGGCCACCCGCGCGGGCACGCCGAGCTTGTTGCGCTTGAAATCGATGATGCGATAAGCGCGCTTGGCCCCGCCGCCACGATGGCGCGTCGTGATCTTGCCCTGATTGTTACGCCCGGCGTGTTTTTTCAACCTGACCGTCAGAGACTTCTCAGGCTTTGTTTTCGTAATCTCCTCGAAAGTCGAAACCGACATGCCGCGACGCCCAGGAGATGTTGGACGGTACTGTTTAATTGGCATCTCTCAACACCTTCCCTAATTAAGCCTTCAATACGTCGATTGACTGCCCTTCGCGCAGGGTGACAATCGCCTTTTTCCACTCGCGGGCCTCTTGAGGTCGAGGAGCGGTTCCTTTACGCCGGATCATGCGCTTTTTGCCAGGCATGCGCATGATATTGACCGAGACAACATCTACTTTAAATATCGTCTCAACCGCGCGGCGAACGTCGATTTTATTCGCTCCTAACGCCACTTTGAAGGTATATTTATTGTATTTTTCCTGCTGGCCCACCGATTTTTCTGTGGTGATCCCGTGACGCAGCACTTCAGTGATTTCCATCGTGCCTACTCCTCTTCGTCTTCTGCCGCTGATGAGTCTTCATCGTCGCTCTCCTCGTCACCTTCATCCTCAACGTCATCCTCAGCTTCATCATGCTCCAATTCGCTCTCCGCGGTTGGTTCCTCTGCGTCCGTAGGCTCTTCAGCAGTTGTCTCCCCGGCATCTTCGGTATCCTGGGCATTTTCCGCGGCGTCGAGCTCCTCGGCAATCCTGCGAGTTGCTTCGTCGGCGCTCAGTCCTTCGCCGAAGACCATTTCGATCCAGCGCACCGTCATTTTCGGCATAATCACGTAATCGTGCTTTAGCAGTTCAACGACGTTGATGCAAGAGACATGCTGCACCTTGGCGGTCGGGATGTTACGAGTCGAGAGGACGACATTCTCGTCGCGCCTCGGCAGCATCATTAATACCTTCTTGCCGTCAGCTGATGGCAACTTCTCCAGGATCGCCAGCATATCTTTGGTGCGCGGAGCATCGAGCGTCAAATTGTCAACGACGACCAGTTGCTCGTTCGCGACCTTATCAGACAGGGCTGAGCGTATAGCCAGCCGGCGCATCTTCTTGGGTACATCATGATGGTAGGGATGAGGCCTTGGCCCCCATACAACACCACCATGCCGGAACTGTGGCGCGCGAATGCTTCCCTGGCGCGCGCGCCCGGTACCTTTTTGCCTGTAGGGCTTCTTGTTTCCGCCCGATACTTCACTGCGAGTCTTGGTCGAAGCATTGCCCTGCCTGCGGTTCACCAGTTGCGCGGTGACAACCTGGTGCAGGACAGGCACATTGGGAATAACTCCGAACACCTGCTCGCTCAGTTCGAGCTCTTCTACGGCCTCTCCGGCCATGTTATAAACTGTAGTCGAGGGCATCGTCGTTACCTCTTCACATGCTTCTTAATCATGAGCAAGCCGCCGTTAGCTCCGGGCACTGAGCCTTTCACCACCAGCAGATTGCGCTCAGGATCAGCTTGAATCACTTGCAGACTCTTGATGGTCACACGATCATTTCCCATGCGACCTGCCATACGCGTGCCCTTGAGGACACGTCCGGGGGTGGTACCCGAACCGATAGAGCCGGGAGCGCGCGTGCGGTCTGATTGACCGTGCGTTTTTGGCCCACCACCGAATCCATGGCGCTTTACTCCACCCTGGAACCCTTTACCTTTGGAGGTGCCGACGATATCGACTTCTTCACCTACTTTAAACAGGCCGGCATCAAATCTTGCGCCAAGTTCCAGTTTTTCCGGGCTGGTACCATCCTGCAATCGCACCTCGCGCAGTACCTTGAACGGACCCAATTCGGGCCCCGGTCGCCGCTGGCGATTCTTCTGTACCTTCAACAACTTCTGTATCTGTTTATCTTTTTTCTCGTTATTCGCAGGAGCCGTAGGCGCCTCTGATTCCTCCGCGGCATCCTCGTCGGTCTTTTTGGAGCCATGCTCCTGCTGGTACGCCTGCAGGCGTTTGCGCTGTGCCTTCAATAATGGCAGGCTGTGTCCGAGGTGCCCCAGTTCAGGACGGGTGGCGCTCTTCAATCGCTTCTGCTCAAAACCGATTTGCACAGCTTCATAACCGTCGTGGGCAACCGTTTTGATTTGTGTGACGACGCAGGGACCGGCTTCTATGACCGTCACCGGAATGACGGCGCCATTTTCCCCAAATACCTGGGTCATGCCAACTTTTCTGCCCAACAATCCACTGAGCATTTCCTTACCTCTTTTCTCTCAACTGTAGGGGTGAGATGTTGGATTATCTCTCCCTATAGTTTGATCTCGATATCCACGCCTGCGGGCAGATTCAAACGTGTCAAGGCCTCAACAGTCTTATTAGTCGGATCTATAATATCGATCAAGCGTTTGTGCGTGCGAATTTCAAATTGATCGCGTGCATCCTTATCGATGAATGGAGAACGCATGACGGTAAATTTATCGATCTCGGTGGGCAGGGGTACCGGGCCTGATACCCGCGCTCCGGTCTGCTGGGCTGTATCGACAATCTGCATCGCTGACTGATCGAGAATGCGGTGATCGTATGCCTTGAGGCGAATACGTATCCGCTGCTTGCTTCCTGTTGCCATGTATCCTTTTCTCCTATGCAGGAAATCTCCTCGCTTTGTAGCGGGAGATCATATACAGGGGCGCCCAAATGGGACATTTGGGACACCCCTGGATTGCTTAGCTCTCGACCCTGGTGCAGATGCCAGCGCCCACGGTTCGACCACCCTCACGAATGGCAAACTTGACGCCCTCTTCCATCGCCACTGGCTGGATCAACTCCACCGTCATGTCGATGTGATCGCCGGGCATCACCAT